>NZ_JAGXJM010000089.1:0-11191 GCF_019091445.1 Streptomyces sp. GbtcB7 | reverse complement strand
GCCGAGCCCGAAGGGCGTGTGGTTCGCACCCGGCACGGTGATCCGATGCTCCTGTCGGAGTTCCTGCTGACGCGCGTAGTTGAGGTCGCCGTTCACGGCCTGGACCTGGCCGACGCCCTGGGGTGCGAGCCGTGGCTGACTTCCCAGGCCGCAGATTTGGTGCAGGGTCTTCTGCTCGGCCCCGATGGGGCAGCGGCACTGGAGAAGCTGGGCTGGGGTCAGCTTCGCTTCCTGCGCAAGGCGACGGGGCGCGAGCCGATCACCAGGGAGGAAGCCTTGGATGTCAGCCGCCTCGACATCCGATGGCTCACGCTGGGTTGAGAACGTCGCCAACGCCAACGGGCGCCAGCGAAAAGGTAGATCTCCATCGCGCTCTCATGGCGCGGGACGAGGCCGGAGCATACGGAATTGCTTCTCCGGCCCCCTGACCAGCGAAGTTATTACTGCATGAACAGAGGTTGACTGAAGCCAATCTCAGGGCGGCCGCCGATTGATGCCGGATGAAGGTCCGTGGCCCCGGCTGAGGAGCGGGGCCCATGGACACGGTTCAGGCTCCGGTGCGAGCGGCGGTTACTCGTCCGTCACCCGGGTGCCGGCGCGATGCCCGTTAGGCAAGATGCCCCCGGTCGGTCCCTAACGGCGTACTTGGCCTGACCTTCGGCCCGTCTTGTCATTTACCCCCTGGAACCGCTCCAAGGGCGAGGGAGTCCGTCACGAGCCGTCCCACAGCCCCAGCCGACGCAGGCGGCGCTGTCGGAGCCTCTCGTACAAAGCCGTCAGTCCAAAGATCCCGCCGAGCAGAAAGCTACCGACCGGAGCGATGACGAAGTCTGACTGTTGTACTCCTGGCAGCAACAAGAAGTAGGCGGCCCACACCGTCCCTGTCAGAAGCGCGAGGAGGACCGGATGCCGGGCCACGAACTTCTGCGCACGTGTGGGCGGGCGTTCGCCGCCTAGGAAGCGGTCCACGGCCCAGAAGACGCGCACCAGTCTTTGCCCTACCTCCGACATGGCCGAGAGCGTACCCCCCGCCGATCATTCCGCGACCGACGCGATGCCCTGGAGACTAGGGCGCGGTGCCCTCCAATTGGTCCTGAACGGGTCACTTAGCCTCACCCCCGTCCCGGCGAGCCTGCGCTGCCATATGCCCCGTAGGCGGCAGTCGGCCGTTCGGTGAACTTGTCGGTCACGGGCGCAGGGCTGCCAGTAGTTCGTCCCCGGCGGGGTAGGGGCGCTCCTTGGGCAGCAGTGTGGCCGCGGCATCCAGCTCGCTGCGGCGTACGAGCTCGTGGATTTCTCGGGCGAGCGGAGTCACGTCGCTGATGGCCACGGTCCACTCGTCCGCGTAACGTTTAACGGCTTCACCGGAGAGCCCGAGTTGGAGTGAGCGGTACGTCAGGGGGCGCAGGTGCAGGTCGCGCTCGGGGTCCCACTGGACGCGGGCCGGTGCGCGCTTGAGCTGACGTTGCCAGGTGCTGAGGTCGGGGTGCAGCCCGCGCACGTAGCTGGACAGACAGGCATGACGCAATGCCCACTCGAAGCCGTCGCGGGTGATCTCGATGGCCAGGACAGTCTCCTGCCCGGCCTTCGTCGCCCAGCCGCAGCGGTACATCATCCACAGGAAGGACGGCTTGATCCACGTCATGCGGTCCCGCTTCCACGCAGCGGGAAAGCGGCCCTGGCGAACCGCGGGCAGGCCGATTTCCGGTGAGTACGCCTGGTAGACGGTGATCGTGGACTCTGCGTAGGCCGCTCGGATCCCGCGTTGTGGTTCTTCCATGGCGTACAGCGTGGGGTCGGCAGGTTCAGGTGGCCATTGATTTTTGCGTATGCCGTGGTGGCGTCCCCTGCCTCAACGGGCGTGAGTCCAGGTAGGGACCTCGCCGACAGCCCGCACGCTTGTGGCCGCTGCCGCGCCTCGGTGGTTCGGCCTCTTCGGTGAGGTGGTTCGGCCGTGGCATCGCGCGAACGGCGATCGACACCACGCCCGACTGAGCCGGACCCAGGCAGGTCCGGCTACTTCTTCGACGCTTCGGGCGCGGGGGCGATGCCGGCCGGGCACGAGGCGCCCCAGTTCGTTGCCAACGGGGTACTTAGCTTGACCCCCGTCCCACCCAGCCCGCAGTAACCGTCCGGGTTTTTGCTGCCCGAAAGGTACTGCTGGTGGTAGCACTCGGCCGCGTAGCACTCGCACCACCTGCGGGGGAGGATCCCTGCGCTCGATGTTGAAGTAGCCCGTGAGGACACCTGGCGAGGAACGACGCCGGGGTGTTCGGGATGCCTCATCCAGCCCCCTGACCAGCGAAGTTATTACTGCATGAACAGAGGTTGACTGAGGACTCGCGCAGGGCGGAGATGGGCGCCAGTTCCGCGCGCGTCTGCGCCCACAGCACCAGCGCGTACGCCGCCACGGACAGCACCGAGCCGAGCAGCCCCAGGGCGGCGAAGGGCCGTAGGACGGGGATGAGCCGGGAGCGCAGGCGGTGGGCGGCGTACGCCGGGATCACGACTCCCTGCACCGCCATCAGCCAGGCGATGTACCCGAGCGAGGAACCGGAGGCGCGGACGCCGAGTCCGTCCACGACGGTGTACGCGGCGATCGACACACCGGTGGCCAACGCCGCGCCGATGGCGGCCCAGTTGGGGCGCCGCCCGCGCATTCCCCACAGCGCGACCCCCGTCAGCCCCGTGCACGACACCGCGATCCCCGCCGCCGCCCACGCGTTCGGCACCTCGTGCGCGAACACGGCCGCCAGCACGGTGACGACCAGCGGAGCGGTCCCGCGAGCGATCGGATACGCCTGCCCGAAGTCGCCCAGCCGGAACGAGCGCATCAGCAGGACGTAGTACAGGACGTGGATCGCGGCCGACACGAGCAGATACGGCCACGCCCCGGCCGCCGGCACCGCCACGAACGGCATCAGCGCCAGCCCGATCAGCACCCCGCCGCCCGCGATCAGCGTGAACCCGACGAGTTTGTCGGTGATGCGGTGCGCGATCGCGTTCCAACTGGCGTGGGTCACCGCGGCGAGCAGCACCGCCGCGGTGACCAGCGGGGTCACAGGTGCTGCTCGCGCACGTCCACCAGCGTGCCGCCCGCATGCGCGACCAGCGTCTTGGGGTCCATGGGGAACACGGTGTACGGGGTGCCGGCCGCGGCCCACACCACGTCGTGGTCGAGCAGCGAACGGTCCGCGAGCACCCGCGTCCTCGTACGGTGGCCGAAGGGCGGCACCCCGCCGATCGCGTACCCGGTCGTCTCCCGTACGAGCTCGACCCTGGCCCGCGTCACCTTCTCGACCCCGAGCTCCCGCCGCACGAGTTCCACGTCCACGCGCGACGCCCCGTCCATCAGCACCAGCACCGGCACTCCGTCCGCGGCGAAGATCAGCGACTTGCAGATCTGGCTCAACTCGCACCCGATCGCGGCGGCGGCCTCGTCGGCGGTACGGGTCGCGTCCGGGAAGCGGCGGATGCGCGGCAGCAGGTCAGCGAGGCCCAGCTCCTCCAGGGCCTCGGCGAAACGGGGGTGGGCTCCGGACTCTTCTGCGGCGTCGCTCGTCATGGGCGGCACGCTATCGGTCGGTGCAGGAGGCACGCGAGCGAGTTCCGGTGCGCCGGGTGCCGGGTCTCGTACCGGCCCTAGGGCCTGTCCGGCGGATCAGGTCGCAGGAAACGGGCGGGGTCTCATCGATGCTGATGTGCGTGCCAAGCCCCGCGTCTGCGGCATGATCCGTCGGACAGGCCCTAGTCCCACCAGAAGCGCCACAGCGGGGCGTCGACGAGGGAGGCGGCGTAACGGGGGAACGGGGTCGGGGGGTCGTTGACGATGTTGTCGGCCGTGGTCAGGAGGTGTTCGAGCGCGATGTGGGCGGCCTGCTGTTCGTCGCGCGGCGGCGACGAGGCCGAGGCGGGCGTCCGTCGCGTTGTACGGGTCGTCGGCCATGAGGTGGGCGAAGGCCGAGCGGGCGACCTCGTCCGGGTCGACGCCGCAGGAGGCGAGGGTGGCGGGGGCCAGTCCGGGCCAGTGGTCGAAGGGCGCGCCGGGGAGGATCGGCAGCAGACCGGTCTCGCCCTGCTGCCGCTGGCGACGTGTCCACCGAGCCAGGGGGTCCGGCGGAGGTTTGTCGGAGCGCCACATGACGGGGGAGCCGTCGGGGACGGCACGGCCTGCGGGCAGGCCCGCGGCAGTCCCGCAGGAAGGGAGAACGTCATGCGCGGGGCGTAGAGGCCCCCACTGACAACGCTTCCGAGTCGCTCCCGAGCCGACCCGGACCCCGCCCGGCTAGCTTCCCGCCTTCAGGAGTGCCGCCACGATCGGGCCCGCCGTGTCGCCGCCGTGGCCGCCCTGTTGGACGACGCCCGCCGCGGCGAGGTCGCCCTTCCACGCGGTGAACCAGCCGTTGGGCTTCTTCTGGCCGTCGACCTCCGCGGAGCCGGTCTTCGCGCCGTAGTCGGGGCCGAGGCCGGACATCGCCTCGGCGGCGGTGCCGTACGCCGCCGTGTACTGCATGAGTTCGCGGAGCTGGGCGAGGGTGGTGGCGGAGAGGGTGCGGGAGGCCGTCGCCAGCTGGCGGTTGTCGACCGTCGGAGACACCAGGTACGGCTGGTGGAAGACGCCCGTCTTGACCGTGGCGGCGACCGAGGCCATGTTCAGCGGGTTCATGCGGACCCCGCCCTGGCCGATCAGCGAGGCCGCCATCTGGGCCGCCGACTGGACCGGGACCGAGCCGTCGAAGGACGGGACGCCGATGGCCCAGTTGTTCATGGACAGGCCGAAGTACTGCTGCGCCTGGTTCGTCAGGTCGGAGTTCGACAGCTTCTTGGCCTGGCTGATGAAAGCGGTGTTGCAGGAGCGCGCGAAGCTCGCCTTGAACGTGCCGCCCTTGATCTCGAACTTGTCGTCGTTCTGGAACTTCCAGCCGCCGTACGTCACGTACTTCGGGCACGGGTGCTGCTTGTCGGCCGAGGCGAGCCCCTTGTCGATGAGCAGCGACGACGTGATGACCTTCATGGTGGAGCCGGGGGCCAGCGAGCCCTGGAAGGCCGTGTTGAAGCCGTGGCTGGTGTTGGCGACCGCGAGGATCTCGCCCGTCGAGGGGCGCATCAGGACCACGGACGCCCGGTCCTTCTTGGCGACCTGCTGCTCGGCGTCGGCCTGGAGGGTCGGGCTGAGCGTGGTCTTCACGGTCCCCGGGGTGCCCTCGCTGAAGGTCACCAGGGTCTTGTCGGGGGTCTTCTGGGTGCCCTTGGTGGCGGCCTTGCGGACCACACGCAGTTCGATGCCCGCCTTGCCGCCGGCGATCTTTCCGTACTTCTCGCGCAGCCCGTCCAGCACCGTGCCCAGCGAGGGGTACTTGGCCGTGGTGATCTCGCCGCCGTCGCGGTCGAGGGCGGTGACCGGGGGAGTGCCCGCCGGACCGGTGACCAGGCGGTCGCCGTCCTGGAGGTCGGGGTGCACGACCGACGCCTTCCAGCCGACCAGCGCCACACCGTCCTTGGCGCGCCGCACGACGGTCAGCTTCGAGTCGTACGCCAGGGGCTTGCTCTTGCCCTTGTACGTGACAGTGGCCTTGACGGAGAAGGGGACGGAGGACCCGGACGCCGTGCCCGGCGTGAGCTTGACGCCGGTGATGTGGGCGTCCTTGCCGTAGCCGGTCAGCAAGGTCGTCGCGGCCGCCGAGTCGTCGGTGGCCGCGGCCGCCTTCGCGACGTCACCGCTCTGCCAGGCGGTCAGGAACCGCGTGGACAGCGCCGTGACCTCGGCCGCCGACGGCGGACCGGTCTTCACGGCCTTGTGGGCGGCGCTCTCCGACGTACGGTCCTCGGCCGACGCCCCGCCGCCGTACAGGCTGTAGGCGCCGAACGCCCCGCCGCCGACGACCACCGCGATCAGCCCGCCGACCACGGCGGGCTTCGTCTTTCGTCGCTCGGCGACGCGCCTTCTGTTCCCCACAGCTTTCGATCCTCCGCCTGTTCCCCAAGTCCCCCGGCACCCTCATGCTCCTCAACGAGAACCCCCACCCTAGGGTCCCGCCCTGTCAAGGGTGACTTCAGCCGCCCGTTCGTAGCACAGCTGCGACGATCGGACCGGCCGCGTCCACCCCGTGACCGCCTTGCTGGGTCATCGCGGCGGCCGCGATGTCGTTCCGATAGCCGGTGAACCAGCTGTTCGACTTGGACTGGGCGTCGACCTCGGCGGAGCCGGTCTTGGCACCGATGTTGCCGCCGAGCCCCGCCATCACCTGGGCGGCGGTGCCGCTGGTCGCGGTGAGGTTCATCATCGCGCGCAGCTGCGCGGACGTGCTGCTGGGCAGGCCCTTCGCCGTCGCCAGTTCCCGGTCGTCGAGCTTGGGCGAGACGATGACCGGCTGCCGGAAGGTGCCCGTCATCGCCGTCGCCGTGACCGACGCCATGTTCAGCGGGCTCATCTGGACCTGGCCCTGGCCGATCGCGTTCGCGGCGCGGTCCGGGCCGCCGGAGGCGGGGATGTTGCCGTCGAAGGAGGGGATGCCGGTCTTCCAGTTGTTCTGGCCGAGGCCGAAGCGCGTCTGTGCCTCGGTCGTCAGGGACTCGTCCGTGAGCGGCTTCTCGTCGATCAGTTTCACGAAAGCCGTGTTGCAGGACCGCATGAAGCTGTTGGCGAGGCTCGCCTTCTCGTTCGGCGCGAGGTTGGTGAGGTTGTGGAAGGTCTGGCTCTGCCAGGTCGCGGTCGGCGGGCAGGGCGCCGGGCCGTTCATGGTGGTCACGCCGTTGTCGATGAGCATCGCCGCGGTGATGATCTTCATCGTGGAGCCGGGGGCCAGGGTGCCCTGGAAGGCCGCGTTGAAGCCGTCCGCACGGTGGTTGGCGACCGCCAGCACCTCACCGCTGCTCGGCTGCACGGCCACCACGGAGGATTCGGCGTACCGGGCGACCGCCTTCTCCGCCGCGGCCTGCACGCTCGCGCTGAGGGTGGTGCGCAGCTTGCCGGCCTTGCCCTTGGCGAGGGTCACCAGGGCGGTGTCCCCCGCGCCCTCGGTCGCGTGGTGGATCGCCAGTTCGACTCCGGCCGTACCGCCCGCCGTGTCGCCGTACTTCTCGCGCAGCGCGTCCAGGATCGGTCCCAGCGAGGGGTACTTCTCCTTCGTCAGGACAACGTTGTTCCGGTCCACGGCCTCGATGGGCGGGCTCGCCGAGTCGCCCGTGACCAGGGTGTCCCCCTCCTGCAACTCGGGATGCACGACGGACGGCTTCCAGTCGACCAGCGCCTTCCCGGTGGTCTCGCCGCGTACGACGGTCAGCCGGGAGTCGTACGCGAAGGGCTTGGACTTCCCTTCGAACGACACCGTCGCCCTGACGGAGAACGGCACGGTGGCTCCCGTCGCCGCCCCCGGGGTGATCTTCACACCGGTGAGGTGCGCGTCGTCGCGGTAACCGGCCAGCAACTCCTGCGCCTTCTGGGCGAAGTTGGTGTACGCGGCGGCCTTGGCGGCGTCCCCCTGCTCCCAGGCGGCGAAGAACTTCGTCGAGGTCTCCTTGACCTCCGCGCTGCTCGGCGGCCCGGTCTTCACGGCCGCGGGTCCGCCGCTCCCCGAGCCCCCGCCCTCGCTCCCGCTGAGCGCGGACATCACATTGAAGGCGCCGTATCCGGCACCCCCCACCATCACGGCGAACACACTGCCGATGACGGCAGCCTTTGCCCCCTTGCGCATCGCGCGAAACCCTCCCCGTGGACCCCTCCCCCGAACTTCTGAACGCGTTCAGAAAAGCCGGTCTGCAGGGCACTGTATGCGGGAGGAGTGGTGGATGGGGCGGAGATTCTCCGAATCGTTAGACCGGGCATCCGGTCGCATCCGTGAACACCGGTCAACGACCAGGACTGACCGGTGCGATCTGCTCGTGGCCGGAGAGCTGGGCCACGGGGGGCCGGCCCGTTGTGACCGGGATGAACGGTTCGCCCCAACGCGCCCTGGACAGACCGGTCTTGGGCAAGGCAAGGGTGGATCATGGTCGTTTCTTGAGAGTGGGGCTGACACGATGACGGCTGCGTGTCAGCGCTGGAGTGAACGACCTGCGACGGCCAACTGGTGGGCCTCCAGGGACCGTTCACCCTCAACCGACATTCTCGTCGCGCGCTCGGTCGGTCGACGTCGGTCGACGTCGGCCGACGACTCGGCACAGCACCTCAGCACTGCACCCCAGCACGCCGCCCCGGGGCTCACCGCCCTCACCGCGAACGCTTCGTGGAGACCTCATGCATAGACCTCGCCCCGCTGTCGGGGTGTCCGTGGCCGTGCTCATCGTGGCGGGGGTGATGAGCGGCGGGGGTACCGGTAGGGCGTCGGCGGACCCGGGTTCGGCCGGGACCTTGTACGTGAACCACGACGTGGCGTGCAGCGACACGGGCGCGGGCACACAGAGCGCGCCCTTCTGCACCGTGCAGGCGGCGGCGGACGTGGTGGAACCGGGGCAGACGGTCCGGATCGAGTCGCTGGACGATCAGACGTACTCGGAGTCGGTGACCTTGACCAGGTCGGGCACCAAGGACGCCCCGATCACGTTCACCGGGGCGCCCATCAGCGTGGGCGGCTCGTGGGCGGAGCTCGATTCCTCCGGCTCCGGGCCGGCGCTGACACTCAAAGCGGTGCACGACGTCCGGGTCGATCACCTGGCGGTCTGGTACCGGGGCAGAGACGGGGTGGCGGTGACGGGCTCCGAAGGCGTCGACCTCGACCGGCTGTCGTTCCCCCGCCCCGCAGTGCGGGCCCCCGGCGCAGGGACCGCGGTGACCGTGGACGGCGCGTCCTCGGACGTGACCGTGTCGCGGAACTGGATCGGCGACGGATACGCCTACGGCGTACGGGTGCAGCCAGGAGCGGTGCGGGTCACCGCGACGACCAACGTGGTGACCACCCCGCGGCTCGGCGGGATCGCGGTGACGGGGACGTCCGGCGCGAACGTGACGAGCAATACGGTCATCGCGCCCTGCGCCCCCGGAATCTCGCTGGACGGCGGGAGCTCCGGGACGGTGGAGAACAACGTGGTCGCCTCCACGCCGGCGCATCAGAGCGACACGTGCCCGGCACCCACCGCTCCGCTCTACTCGGTGCCGGCCGACTCGGCCGGCCAGGTCACCGCCGACTACAACGTGGCGGCGAACGGTGCGCCCGGTACCGCCCGGCCGCGCCCCGAGTACTCCTGGGACGGCACCCCCTACGCCACCACCGCGGCACTGAGGGACGCGACCGGGCAGGGGGCCCACGACATGGACGGGCTCAACGTGTCGTCGTCCCTGACGCAACCGAACGAACACTCCGTCCTCATCGACTCGGCCGACGCGGGCGCGCCCGGCGAGCTCGCCAGCGACATACACGGTGTCCCGCGCGCCGACGATCCGCTGGTCGCCGACACCGGTACCGGCGAGACGACCCGCCCCGACCGGGGCGCCATCGAGCGGCAGAACACCTTCACCGTCCCGGCCGACGACATGCCGTCGCCGTCGAGCGGAGTCGCACCGTTCGTCGTCTCCCTGAGGACCGATGACGCCACGACTTCGTGGGGCAAGCCCGTCACTGCGTACTCGGTCGACTTCGGGGACGGCAGTGCCCCGGTCACCCGTGCCCCGGGCGCTCCGATCACCCACACCTACGCCACGCCGGGTACCTACCGCGTGACCCTCACGGTGACCGACACCGACGGGTCGAGCCACATCGCGCAGCCCCGGGTCGTCGCGGGCACGACCACCCCGCCCGCCGCGTCGCTTTCCGGCGCCGTGGTCAGCAACGCCTATGGGGAGGTCGACGCGGGGGACGCGCGGTTCACCGTTCCACAACCGGCCGACGCGTGGGAGATCGCCCAGCGGTTCATCACCTTCGGTGACGGCGACTCGGAGGGCCTGCCCAACACTCCCCAGCAGGTGGAGCACCAGTACCAGGCGCCCGGCACGTACACCGCCACGCTGACGCAGAGGGACCTCATCGGCCGGACCACCACCGCCAAGGTGACCTTCCACGCCGCGGACGCCTTCCTGCCCGTCACCCCGCCGCACGACACCAAGAAGACGATCGCCGCGCACGGGGTCCTGAAGCTCTCGGCGGCCACCCTGGGGGCCGACGGCGACGGCGTGGACGCGGCCCAACTTCAGGTCGTCACCAGCGCGGCCAAGGCGAGCGGCTCCCTGACCCTCTACACCGACGGAACCACCCGCCCGGGCACCTCCAGCATCAGCTTCGAGCCCGGCCGGACGGCCACCAACGAGGCGACCGTCGAGGTCACCCCGACCGGTTCGGTCGACATCTACAACGGCAGCTCCGGCGCGGTGACCGTCAACGTCGCCACGCTCGGCCTCCAGTCGCACACGCAGTTCGGCCGCACGTACCACCCAGCCACGCCGGTCCGTCTGTTCGACACCCACCCGGTCGCCGGCGGCCACTCGGTCATGTTGACGGTCGCCGGCGCCCACGGCGTCTCGGCCGACGCGAACGCGGTGGTGCTCAACGTCACGGCGACCACCACCAAGGGGTCCGGCAGCCTCACCGTCTCCCCTGCCAGCACCATCAACTCCGGCGTGAGGGGTCCGTACTGGACCACAGGACAGACCGCCTCCGCCCAGGTCGTGGTCCCGATGACTGACGGCAAGGTCGAACTGCACAACACCAGCAGGTCGTCGGCGAACCTGATCGCGGATGTCGTCGGCTGGTACGGCCCCACCACGAGCGGATCGGTATTCCAGCCCGTCAGCCCGGCGCGGATCCTGAACACCCGCACCGGCGCCGGAAGCGGAAAGATCGCCAAACTCGGTGCCCACGCCACGCTGAAGCTCAAGGTCACCGGTGCGCACGGGGTCCCGGCGAGCGGGGTGAGCGCCGTGGACCTCAACCTCACGGTGCCCGCGCCGTCCGGCACCGGCTACCTCATCGCCTACGCCGACGGCACCTCCCGTCCGGGCGTGCACTCGGTCGACTTCACGACCAAACACACCGTGGCCAACCGCGCGCTGGTCAAGGTCGGCACCGACGGCGAGATCGACCTGTACAACGCCGGCTCCACCCCTGTCGACGTCTACGCCGACCTCCTCGGCGACTACGCTGTCCACCCGGTGGGCTGACCGCCCGACGACCACCAACAACGGCGAAGGGGAGGAGGGGGGGCGGGGGCGGTGCCCCCCCCCCCGGCCGCGCCGCGGCCGGTCCCCCGCGCCCGCCCGGGG
>NZ_JAGXJM010000088.1:0-11315 GCF_019091445.1 Streptomyces sp. GbtcB7 | reverse complement strand
GGTGGGGCTGTGGGGGTGGGGGCTTTGGCGGCGACGGGGGGTTTCTTGGCCTACGTGGCCCTCGTGGCCCTCATGGGGGGCGTGGCGGTCGTGGTTCTCGTGGGGGGTCTGGGCGGGGCGGTCGCGTGGTGAGGGGGGTCCGGTGGAGCCGGTGCCGAAGGGGGAGCCGACTCCTACGGCGGGGGCGACCTCGACGATGGGGGCGGGTTCGGCTTCGGGGTCGGGTTCGGCTTCGGGGTCGGTCCCGGCTCGGGATCCGAGCCTGGAGCCGTACGATCTCTTGCCCTCCGATGACATGGGGTGAGTCAGGAGCCCTCGGTTCCTTCGCCCCCGCCGCCCCTACCCGTTCCCATCCCCTGGGGCTGCGCCCCAGACCCCCCGGGGACAGGTTGATTTGCTGCGGGTGCGTGGGGGCTGGGCGCGCCGTTCCCCGCGCCCCTGGCGGGGCGACGGATGTTGGAGAGCTAGCCGCGTGTTCCCAGGACGCCCCTCAGGTCCTTCGGGAGGAGGTCGTTGCAGGACTGTTTGGCGGCGTTGGTGAGGGCGTCGTTCGTGCAGGAGTAGTAGTCGCTGTACACGAGCTGCGCGGTGAAGGTCGCGGCGACCATGACGATGGCCAGGGACGCGGTGACGAGGCCGCTGACCGCGGCGGTCGTCTGGGGGCGGGTGTTCGTGTCGGGGGCCGGGGTGTCCGGGTCCTGCGCGCGGGGCTTGGCGCGCAGCGCGCTGACGCCCCAGTACAGGGCGAGCGCACCGAGCAGCAGCGCCACGTACGGCCAGCTGAACAGGGCGAAGAAGAACGCCCACATTCCGGAGAGCAGCGCGTAGCGCGCGCGGCGCTGTGCGGGGTCCGTCGGGTCCCAGCGCATTCCGGCGCCCGGCCCACCGCCGGGACCTTCTGGGCCGCCCTGGCCGTGCGGAACCCCGGGACGGTCGCCGAAACCGCCACCGGACGAACGCCCCGGCTGCCGGTCGCTCCACTGACTGCCCCATGGGGACTGTCCGGGGTCGGACCCGGGGCCGGAACCGTCGTTCTCGTTCGGGCTCTGGCCGGACGCGGGACGTCGAGGCTGCCAGGGGCGGTCGGGCGTGCCCTCCGGCGGCGGAGCGAAGGGATTGTCGTCGGAGCCGGAGCCGGAGCCGGAGCCGGAGCCCGTGCCGGAGTCTGTGTCCGGGCCGCGTCCGTCCGCGGAACCGTTCCCACCCGCGGGCGTGTCCCCGCTCTCCCGCGGCGGGGTAGGCGAAGGGCGCCGCTCGCGCAGCAGCAGCGGAGGGAGTCGGAGACTGCGGTCCGGCATCAGGTGTGCGTCTTCCCCTTGGTGGTTCTGGCGGGCGGCGTGTCCACACGGCATCGTGCTCGCGACGCGCGCCCCGAGCGTCCTGCCCGGGGCTCGCACCCCGGGCGTTCGTTTTCAGGATCAGGACCCGGGATTCGCACCCCGGATACCGCTCCGTGGAGTCCCTGCCCCGGGTTTTCCGTCCGAGACCCGCGCCTCGGACGTTCGCCCCGGGGCTCGTACCCCGAACGTTCTACCCGTCCCAGGTCAACGTCCCAAGCGCACAGGGCGTTCCCCGTGCTGAACGGTGTTCCCGGGAGGATCCACCGCAGACGCTACCTTCCGGCCACGCCCCCGTCCCGTGGGGGCCGCCCGGTGTGCCGGTATCGTTGCTGACGGTCGGCCGCTTTGTAGACTTCCCTGTATCCAGGGGCGCGAAGCATTCGTACGACCGTACAAACGCTCCCCCGAGAAAGGGCCCCGTCGTGGCCAAGACCAAGCGCCTCGTCGTGCTGGTCTCCGGATCAGGCACGAATCTGCAGGCACTGCTCGACGGCATCGCCGCGGCCGGGCCGGAGGCCTACGGGGCCGAGATCGTGGCCGTGGGCGCCGACCGCGACGGCATCGAAGGGCTCGCCCGGGCCGAGCGGGCCCGGATCCCCACCTTCGTCCGCCGCGTCAAGGACTACGACACCCGGGACGAGTGGGACGGCGCGCTCGCCGAGGCCGTCTCCGACCACGAGCCCGACCTGGTGGTCTCCGCGGGGTTCATGAAGATCGTGGGGAAGGAATTCCTCGCCCGGTTCGGTGGGCGGTTCGTCAACACGCATCCCGCCCTGCTGCCCAGTTTCCCGGGGGCCCACGGCGTACGCGACGCGCTCGCGTACGGCGCGAAGGTCACCGGCTGCACCGTCCACTTCGTCGACGACGGCGTCGACACCGGACCGATCATCGCTCAGGGCGTTGTGGAGGTCCGAGACGAGGACGACGAGAGCGCTCTGCACGAGCGCATCAAGGAAGTCGAGCGAAGACTGCTCGTCGATGTCGTGGGGCGGCTCGCCCGCAACGGCTATCGCATTGAGGGACGAAAGGTAGTTATCCAGTGACCGCCGACAGCACAGTCACGGCCGAGAGCACCGAGGGCACCAAGCGGGTCATCCGGCGCGCGCTCGTCAGCGTCTACGACAAGACCGGGCTCGAAGAGCTTGCCCGCGGGCTCCACGAGGCCGGTGTCGAGCTCGTCTCCACCGGCTCCACCGCCGCCAAGATCGCCGCGGCCGGGGTCCCCGTCGTCAAGGTCGAGGACCTGACCGGCTTCCCCGAGTGCCTCGACGGCCGCGTCAAGACCCTGCACCCCAAGGTCCACGCCGGCATCCTCGCCGACCTGCGTCTGCCCGACCACCAGCGGCAGCTGGAAGAGCTGGGCGTCAAGCCGTTCGACCTCGTCGTCGTCAACCTCTACCCCTTCCGTGAGACCGTCGCCTCGGGCGCGACGCCCGACGAATGCGTCGAGCAGATCGACATCGGCGGCCCCTCGATGGTCCGTGCCGCCGCCAAGAACCACCCGTCCGTGGCCGTCGTCACCAGCCCCAGCCGTTACGGCGACGTCCTCTCCGCCGTCCAGAGGGGCGGCTTCGACCTCACCACCCGCAAGCGGCTCGCGGCCGAGGCCTTCCAGCACACGGCCGCGTACGACGTCGCCGTCGCCTCCTGGTTCGCCTCCGAGTACGCCCCCGTCGACGCCACCGGGTTCCCCGACTTCCTCGGCGCCACCTGGGAGCGCGCGCACACCCTGCGCTACGGCGAGAACCCGCACCAGCCCGCCGCCCTCTACACCTCGGGCGCCGGCGGTCTCGCGGAGGCCGAGCAGCTGCACGGCAAGGAGATGTCGTACAACAACTACACGGACACGGACGCCGCGCGCCGTGCCGCGTACGACCACGAGGACCCCTGCGTCGCGATCATCAAGCACGCCAACCCGTGCGGCATCGCGATCGCCTCGAACGTCGCCGAGGCGCATCGCAAGGCGCACGCCTGTGACCCGCTGTCCGCGTTCGGCGGTGTGATCGCGGTCAACCGGCCGGTGACGAAGGAGATGGCGGAGCAGGTCGCCGAGATCTTCACCGAGGTCATCGTGGCGCCCGAGTACGAGGACGGCGCCCTCGAAGCCCTCACCAAGAAGAAGAACATCCGCGTGCTGCGCGCCCACCGCGCGCCCGCGAACCCGACCGAGCTCAAGCCGATCGACGGCGGCGCGCTGCTCCAGGTCACCGACCGCATCCAGGCCGACGGCGACAACCCGGCGAGCTGGACCCTGGCGACCGGTGACGCCCTGAACGAGGGCGAGCTCGACGAGCTGGCCTTCGCCTGGCGGGCCTGCCGCGCGGTGAAGTCCAACGCGATCCTGCTCGCCAAGGACGGCGCCTCGGTCGGTGTCGGCATGGGCCAGGTCAACCGCGTCGACTCCGCGAAGCTCGCGGTCGAGCGGGCGGGCGCCGAGCGGGCCCGTGGGTCGTACGCGGCCTCGGACGCGTTCTTCCCGTTCCCCGACGGTCTGGAGATCCTCGCCGAGGCGGGCGTCAGGGCCGTGGTCCAGCCCGGCGGTTCGGTCCGTGACGAGCTGGTGGTCGAGGCCGCGAAGAAGGCGGGCATCACCATGTACTTCACGGGGACGCGGCACTTCTTCCACTGATCCGCGGCAGGTCGGTGTAGGCGCGGCGGTCCACCGGGGTTCCGGTGGGCCGCCGCTACCGTGCGGGCGCGGTGGTGGCGGCGCCCTTGACCGCGCGCTCGCAGTTCGGCCAGTCGTGGAAGTCGCGCTTCTTGCTCCAGAGGCGTTGGGCCGCCCTGATGTTCCACTCCGGGTCCAGTGCCTGACGCGGGGTCCCGCCCAGCTCGCGCAGGCGCAGGTCGGAGATCTGGAACAGACCCCAGTTACGGGTGCCGTTGGTGTTGGGCAGGATGTGCAGCGGGTCGAGGAACGACTGGCAGTCCGCGATGGCGACCGCCGCGTCGGGCGCGTCGGTGAAGACCGCGCGGATATGCTGCCGTACCTTCGCCGGCGGCCAGACGGTCATGCGTACGTTCGAGGTGTAGAGCGCCTTCTTGGTGGCGTCCCCGACGACTCCGTTGGGCTGGAGACCGGTGAACACCTGGAAGGCGGTGACCCGGCGCAGCGTCTGCGGGCCGAAGTCCGAGTCGACGTCGATGTCCGCGCCCTTGGCGTGCAGCAGCCGTTGTACCTCACCCACGCACGCGTCGTGCTGGCCCATGGCCACCACGGGCTGACAGGCGGCCGAGAAGAGCAGACGGCCGTCCGCCGCGGAGCCGCCGCCGCTGCCGGACGACGGATGATCGGTCGTCAGGGCCCAGGCGGAGACACCGAGCGTCAGGACCACGGCGCCGATCACCACGACACGGAACCGGCCCGGCCGGAACTGGTCAAGACGGAACCGGCCCTGACGGACCGGCCGAACGGGCCCGACCTCGACCGCTTCCGGCTCCACCGCTCTCGGTTCCACCGCTCTCGGCTCCACGGCCTCCGGCTCCTCGGCGCCGTCGCTGTCCACGAGATCGACGACCTCGACGACCTCGACGACCTCGACAACGTCTGCGTCGGCCTCCGTTCCAGTCCCCGTCCCCGGTTCCGTCCGGGCGGCGTCGGCCAGGGCCCACTGCCGGTGCAGTGTCCGCAGTTCGTCCGGGGTCGCGCCGCAGGCGGTGGCGAACCGGTGCACGCTGCCGTAGTCCTGGGGCACCGAAGTGCCGCGGCAGTAGCGGTGCAGTGTGGACCCGGCCGTTCCGGTCTTCTTGGCGAGGGCCTCGTAACTCAGACCGGACCGGTTCTTCAGCGAGCGCAACAGCGCGGCGAACCGTTCGGTTTCCGGGCACGCGGGCATCGCGGTTCCCCCCTGGCACTTACGGCACGCTGGTCAGACGTTCCAGTGGCTGGACACAGTAGCCGTCCCACGGCCGTCCCAGGGGTTAGATAACGCGCCAAGTAGCGGGCGTCCGGCCGTCCCGGCGTCCCAGCCCCTCCGGTCTCCTTGCCCGGCAGGGACACGCGTTGCCACCTTCTGGCTGTCCGACCACCAGCAGCCGCATCGCAAGGAGAAACAGACCCATGAACCTTTCCGTGATACGTCGTCCGCGCCGACTCTCCCCGCTGCTCGCGACCCTCGCCGTCAGCGCGGCCGCCGCCACCACGCTGGCCCTGCCCGCCTCCGCGTCGGCGGCACCCGCCTCGGCCGCCGCCGTGGACTGCGCGTCGGGTGACGTCTGCTTCTGGACCGGCTTCAACTTCACCGGCAGCAAGTGCTCGTGGAGCGTCGCCGACCCCGACTGGCAGAGCGGCGCCATCAAGTGTTCCTGGGCCGCCACGACGAACGTGAAGTCGGTGTGGAACGCCGGCACCGGGTCGTACAGCGGTGTCGCCTTCTACGCGAACACCAACTACAGCGGCCGGATCGGCTGCACCCGGCAGCAGCAGGGCGGCAACCTCGCCGGTACGTACAAGGTGCGGTCCCACCAGTGGATCACCGGTAACTGCGGCTGAGCCAGAGGGCGGCTCGCGCACGTGCGCGGCGGGGGTCTCCGGCCCCCTCGGGGGAGGGGCGGAGACCACCGCCGTTCCGGCACGCGAACCAGGGCCATGAGACCCGGTTCGCCCTGACGCGCTGAGGCCGTGTCCCCCCCTTGCGCAGGGTGAGACACGGCCCTCGGAGTGAATCGAATGGCGGGAAGTCGCCTTCGCGCCCTCGGAGTCGGCCTCGTGGCGGCCGTGCCGCCGGTGGCCTCAGACCGAGTACTTCGGGCGGTTGAACCAGGCGGCGCCGTCCGCCTTGCCGACGAACACCGCGACGAGAATGGCGAGCACGGTGTGCACCAGACCGATGACGATGAACGGGTAGATACCGAGGACCGCGGTGAGGATGCCGAACACCAGCGCGGCGATGCGGACGCCGTTGCCGCCGTTCGCGCACTTGACGCCGAGCCAGATCGCGAAGACGCCCCAGGCCAGGACCGCGACCGTGACGCCCCACAGGACGCCGGCCGAGTAGTCCGCGAGCTGCTGGAACTGGACGTCGTCCTTGAGGTCCGCGTTGTTCTTCGCGGCGGAGACGGCGAGCGCCGAGATCGCGATCAGGACGGCGCCGAGCACCTGCAGACCGGCGATGACGAAGAGCATCACGCGCGCGGCCTTCACCCCGCCGGGCATCTCCATCGGGCCGCCGGGGTAGCCGCCGTACGGCTGCTGGCCGATCGGCGGGGCCTGCGGGTAGCCGTAACCGGGCTGCTGCGGGGCGCCCTGGGGGTAGCCGTAGCCGGGCTGGCCCTGGGGCGGGTAGCCGGCCGGCTGGCCCTGCGGGGGACCGTAGGGGTTGTTCGGGTCGCCGAAACTCATGGCGGGTGTTCCTCCGTTGCCTGGTGCGGGGACGCGCGGCAAGGTGCGGAGGAGAGTTCTACAGAGCGGTCCGTCCCCCCGGTACTGTCCGCGGCACTGTGATGTTCATCGTTCTAAATGCCTTACTTATTTGTCCAGAGCCCTTCCGATGGTGTTGTGCAGGTGTTGTGCAAGTGCAACATCGCTGATCACGGCTGATCGCGGCTGATCTCGGCTGGCCACAGGGGGAAAGGGGCGCCCGGATTGGAACCGGGAGCGGGTCATCCGCGAGGATGGGGCCATGACCGCCCAGATTCTCGATGGCAAGGCCACCGCAGCCGCGATCAAGTCCGATCTGACCGCCCGCGTGGCGGCCCTCAAGGAGAAGGGCGTCACGCCCGGCCTGGGGACCGTCCTGGTCGGCGACGACCCCGGCAGCCAGAAGTACGTCGCGGGCAAGCACCGCGACTGCGCCCAGGTCGGTATCGCCTCCATCCAGCGTGAACTGCCCGCGACCGCCACGCAGGAGGAGATCGAGGCGGTGGTCCGCGAACTCAACGAAGACCCCACGTGCACCGGCTACATCGTCCAGCTCCCGCTCCCCAAGGGCATCGACGAGAACCGCATCCTGGAACTGATGGACCCGGACAAGGACGCCGACGGCCTGCACCCGATGAACCTCGGGCGGCTGGTCCTCAACGAGCCGGCCCCGCTGCCGTGCACCCCCAACGGCGTCCTCACCCTGCTGCGCCGCTACGGCGTGGAGATCAAGGGCGCCGAGGTCGTGGTCGTCGGCCGCGGGGTGACGATCGGGCGTCCGATGCCGCTGCTGCTGACGCGGCGCAGCGAGAACGCCACGGTCACCCAGTGTCACACCGGCACCCGTGATCTCTCCGCGCACCTGAAGCGCGCCGACATCATCGTCGCCGCGGCCGGGTCCGCCCACCTCATCCGCGCCGAGGACGTGAAGCCGGGCGCCGCCGTCCTCGACGTCGGTGTCTCGCGCAGCGCCGAGGGCAAGATCGTCGGAGACGTCCACCCGGACGTGGCCGAGGTCGCCGCGTGGATCTCCCCGAACCCCGGCGGCGTGGGCCCGATGACCCGCGCCCAGCTGCTCGTCAACGTGGTGGAAGCGGCGGAGCGCAGTGTCGGCTGACGGCGGACCCGAGGACGCCGCGGTCCGCGACACCGACTCCGGCATCGACTCCGATGCCGGCCCCGACGCGGAGTCGGCCGTGCGGGAGGCCGCGTCCGCGAACGGCGGGTCGGCCGTGCGGAGGGCGAGGGCTGTGAAGGGTGAGTCCGTCGTGCGGGAGGCGGGGTCCGTGAACGGTGAGGCCGGTCCTCGGAGGGCGGGATCCGTGAACGGTGAGGCCGGTTCGGGGAAGGCGGGATCCGTGAACGGCGTGGCGGGTGTGCGGGAGGCGGAGGGCGCCGAGGGCGAGCCGAGTGCGCTCGACGCCGTGAGCGCGCCCGACGCCGAGGGAAAGCCGCGCCGCACCACACGGCGCTTCCCCCTGTTCACGAGGGACACCGCGCGGCCCGAGGGTGGCGGCCGGGCGGCGGGCGGCGACGCCCCGGCCCCGGCCCGCCAGTGGCCGATCCTCGCCGTGCTGTCGGCCGTCGGACTCGGCCTGCTGCTGACCGCCCTCGACGTGTTCCGGCTCGGCACGATCCTGATCGGCGCCGCGCTGCTGGCCGGCGCCGTGATGCGCTGGATGCTGCCCGACGTGGGCATGCTCGCGGTCCGCTCCCGCTTCACGGACATGCTCACGTACGGCGTGCTGGGCGTCGCCATCGTGCTGCTCTCGCTGATGGCACAGCCCAACCCGTGGCTGGTCATCCCGTTCCTGGACGACACGCTGCACTTCACGGTCCGCTGAGACCCCCGCGCATGCCCTGAAGCAGGGCGCGGCCCGTCCCCTCCCCCGAGTAAGGACGGGCCGCGGCCGGGCGGTCGGACCGCCCGGGTCAACCCTTCTGTACAGGCACCGCCTGTACAACAGCCGTCAGTTCCCTGTGGCACGGAAGTGACCATTCCGCCACGGTGTCCGCGCCGCGTGACGGGAACCGTCCACCGCCCGGCGTCGTCAATCGCTCACGGGGAACGACACGGGAGCGCCTGGGGAGCGCCGCGGGAGGTGGGTGAAGCGATGGGTGCCTGGCAGCCGCTGCCGGAGGAGCTTCCGGCGGAGGTACGGCACTTCGTCGAGCAGTTGCGGCTGCTCAAGGACCGCACCGGGATGAGCCTGGTCGCGCTGGGCACGCGCACCGCGTACAGCAAGTCCTCCTGGCAGCGCTACCTCAACGCGAGCCAGCCACCGCCCCGGCAGGCGGTCGTCGCCCTGTGTCGGGTCGCGGGTGTCGCGGGTGAGGAAACCGAACGCTTCGGGGTGCGCTGGGAACTGGCGGTGCGGGCCTGGCCGCGCGAGCCCGTGCCGCCCGTGTCGCCCGTGTCGCCCGTACGGGTGCCGGCGGGCGGTCCAGTCCCCGGTCCCGGCGGTGAACCCGCTCCCGGCGCCGAAGCTTCCGTCCCGGCCGTGCATGGCGTTCCCGCCGCGCGCGCCGTTCCCGCCGCGCGTGGCCGTGACGGCTACGAGGAGGACCCCACGCTCCCGTGGTGGGACCTGCTCGACGAGGAGTCGTCCCGGCAGCCCGCCGGGCCCCGTGCGCCCCGCCTCGTCCTCTACGCGGCCCTCCTCGCCGTCGTCCTCCTCCTCGCCGCCGTCGTGGGTGCCGTCACCCTCGGGTGAGCTGAGCGTTCTCGTGACAGGTGAGGTCGCACCTGTGTTCCCGTTGTGTCGATGTCTTGACAAGTTCAAGGATTTACCCTGATCTGGCCCAACAAGCCGGTTAGCGTGGCCAATCGGGACGGTATCGGACGTCCTGTTGCGGAGGGCGAGGGTCCGATTGGCGGGCATGACGTCGATGGGACAATGGGCCGCAGCCCGCGGGGCGTGCAACGGTGCATGCCCGGGCCCGAATGCTCCCGTGCGCCCCCATCCCGGGAACTGAGATCCTGACCGATCGCATCCCTGTGGGTAGCCAGAACGGGGACCGGCGGGGCCGGGGGGGACTCGGCGGAGGGGTGCCGAAACACGCGGGGAACAGTCAGGCACGTACGGGGGGAAAGAAGCAGGGGGGAGCAGTAATGCCTCGTTGGAGGGACTTGCCGGATGAACTCGATCCGCAGGTCAGGGAGTTCGCCAGCCAGTTGCGCCGACTGGTCGACCGGAGCGGGCTGGGCATCGCCGCGGTGGCCGACCGTACGGGCTACAGCAAGACGTCCTGGGAGCGGTACCTCAACGGTCGGCTCCTCGCGCCCAAGGGCGCGATCGTCGCCCTGGCCGAGGTGACCGGGACCAATCCCATCCATCTGACGACCATGTGGGAGCTGGCCGAGCGTGCGTGGAGCCGCTCGGAGATGCGCCACGACATGACCATGGAAGCGATCCGGATCTCCCAGGCGCGCGCCGCGCTCGGGGAGTTCGGGGCGCCCCCGGCGAAGGGGAGCAACGGCAAGCAGGCCCGCAAGGGCGGCAGCGCGACCGCGACGCCCGGCATCACGCCGGGGATCGCCGGGCCCGCGGGGGTGTCGCCGACGGTGCCGCCGCAGCCGTCCGCCACGGAGGTGGAGGACTCGTCGTACGGCTCTTCGTCGTCGCTCGGGGGTGGGGCGCGTGGGGGTGCCGGGTTCGGCGGGTCCTCTTCGGGCGGGTCTTCGGGTGGGCCTTCGTCCGGTGGGGGCTCGCGTGGCGGGGGCTGGGGGGTTGTCGCCACGCCGTCCGGTGACGGGGGGCGGTACGGTCCGTCGACTCCGGCGGGGTCTGTGGGGCCGGGGGGTTCCGCGGGTTCCGCGGGTTCTGTGGGTTCTGTGGGTTCTGTGGGTTCGTCGGGCCCTGGCGGTTCCGTGGGTGCGGCCGGGTCTGTCGGTGCCGGTGGGTCGGGTGCGCCCGTGGGGGGATCCGCGGACGCGGCGGCGCGGCGTAAGCGGCGGCTGACGATGTTCCTCGCGGGGGTTGTGGGTGCGCTCGTGGTGATAGCCGCGGTCGTGTACTTCACCGGGGGCGGCGACGGCAAGAAGGCGGCGAGCGCGCCGAAGACGCCCTCGACGTCCGCCGCGGTCAATCCTGATCTGCCGGCCGGGGTGAAGTGCAGTGGCGCCGACTGCACGGGCAAGGACCCGGAGAACATGGGGTGCGGTGGGCAACTGGCGACGACCAGCACCAGCATCACCGTGGGGACCACTCTGGTCGAGGTGCGCTACAGCAAGACCTGCGCCGCGGCCTGGGCCCGCATCACCCAGGCCGTGACCGGTGACTCGGTGCAGGTGACGGCCGGTACCGCCGCCAAGCAGACCGGGACCGTCGAAAACGCCACCGATGCGTACACCCCGATGATCGCCGTGAAGGATGCCGCCGAGGCGAAGGCGTGCGTCACGTTGAAATCGGGCCAGAAGGGCTGCACCAAGTGAAGTAGCCGGGGGGGGGCTTGGCTGGGGCGGGTGGGCCCGCGCGGCACGGTTCCTTCGCCCCCGCCGCCCCTACCCGTCCCGTCCCAGGGGCTCCGCCCCTTCGCCCCCGCCAGGGGCGCTGCGCCCCCTGGACCCCCGCATCGGCCTGAACGGCCTCGTCCTCAAACGCCGGACGGGCTGA
>NZ_JAGXJM010000087.1:0-11595 GCF_019091445.1 Streptomyces sp. GbtcB7 | reverse complement strand
CGGACAACTGGTGCGGATAGCGCTCACGCAGATGCAGCAGGCCGACCTTGTCGAGGGCGTCGTCGATGAGCCGGTGCCGTTCGGCCTTGTCGACCTTGCGGATCCGTAGCGGCACGGCGAGATTCGCGGCGATGGTCTTGTGCGGCCACAGGGCGTAGGACTGGAAGACCATGCCCAGGTTGCGGCCCTCGGGCGGTACGAAGATCTTGCTCGCGGTGTCCACGAAGGTGGTGGTGCCGATGGCGATCGAGCCGCCGGAGGGCTGTTCGAGTCCGGCGACGCAGTTGAGGGTGGTGGACTTCCCGCAGCCGCTGGGGCCGAGGAGGGTGAAGAACTCGCCGTCCCTGATGGTGAAGTCGACGTCGTCAAGGACGGTGTTCGCGCCGAACTGCTTGTTGAGGTGGGAGACCTTGACGTCAGGCATCGTTGTTGCGTCCCTTCAGGAGGAGTCCGGCGAGCCCGACGAAGGCCGCGGTGATGGCGATCTGCAGGGTGGCCAGTGCGGCGACGGAGCCGGTGTTGCCCTGGACCCAGAGTTCGAGCATGGTGGTGCCGATGATCTTGCTGTCGGCGGAGCCGAGGAAGACGGCCGGGGAGTACTCCTTGAGCATCGTCACGAAGGTCAGGACGAGCGCGCCCGCGAAGGCGGGGGTGAGGAGCTTGGCCAGGATCATGGTGAACGCCTTGATCCAGTCGGCGCCCGAGACCCGTGCCGCGTTGTCGAGCTCCTGGCCGATCTGCATGATCGACGGGGCCAGGGACCCGAATCCGCTGGGCAGGGCCCGCAGGCCGAAGCCGATGATCAGTGCCCAGAGGGAGCCCTGAATCAGCGAGTTGAGTCCGAACGGGGCGTAGGCGAAGGCCCAGAACAGGCCGATGCCGACGATGATCCCGGGCATCGCCTGCGGGGCCAGTGCCAGGTATTCCGTGGCTCTGCGGAAGCGGAAGTTCGAGCGGCGCGCCACCATCACGGCCAGCAGTCCGAGAACGCTCACCAGGACCGAGCCGACGCCCGCGACGATCAGGCTGTTGATGATGGAGTCGGTGTAGGCGGTGTAGTTGAAGATGCGTTCGTAGTTGGCCATGGTCAGGGTCTTCAGCGGGGACTGGAGCGGGGTGAAGACCAGGGTGAACGAGCGGAAGATCAGGCCCACGATGGGGACGAGGGCGCCCATCACGACGTAGAAGACGATGGACAAGAGGCTGATCCACTTCAGCCGGCCCAGGTCCAGCCGCCGGGGACGGGTGGCCTTGCCGCGCACGGAGACGAACCGCTGGGCGTTCTTGAGGAGTTTGGCCTGGATGGCGACCAGGCCGACGGTGACGAAGAGGATGATGGCGGAGGCGGCGCCGAGCACCCCGTAGTCGGGGTTGATCGACTGAAGTCCGTTGCGGTAGAGGAAGGTTGAGAAGACCTGGATGTCGGACGGCTGGCCGTACAGTAGCGGAACGCTCAGCGTCTCCACGGAGATCGAGACGACCAGGATCGAGCTGTAGACGATTGGCGGGCGCAGCATCGGCAGGATGACCTCGAACAGGATCCGGAGCGGTCCCGCCCCGCAGACCTGGGCGGCTGACTCCAGCGAGGCGTCGCTCTGGCGCAGCGCTCCCGCACAGAACGTGTAGGCGATCGGTGCCAGGGCGACGGCCTCGGTGAGCGCCATCCCGGGGATGGAGTACAGGTTCCAGGGGACGCTGCCGAGCACGTCGGCGACCTTCACACTGACGAAGCCGGCGGGGCCGTACATCGTGATCCAGCCGAAGCCGAGGATCAGGGACGAGATGAAGAACGGCCACTGCATGGCGGCGGCCAGCAAGCGGCCGCCGGGGATCTTCGTCCGTACGACGGCCACCGCCATGGGGATGGCGATGAGAAGGGTGAAAAGGGTCGTGAGGCCGGCGAAGAGGGCCGTGTTGAGCGCCACCCGGCCGAAGCCGGCCTCGGTGAACAGCTTGGTGTAGTTGTCCAGGCTGAGCACGCCGCCGGCCTCGTACAGCGGCCGGTCGAGCAAGGACTGGTAGAGCGTCGGCACGACAGGAGCGAGGACGAGCAGGGCAAGAACGATGATGACCGCGTAGTGCAACCACACCTCCCGTCCCCTCCCGAGGAGACGCCGGTACCTGGGCACCGCGTAGTCCACGGTCCGTGGCGGGCTGTCGCTGCTCGACGGCGTCGGCGACTTCGTTGTCGTAGACATCGGTTCTCAGGGCCCTTCGTCGGTCTGGCGGCTCAGCGGCCGAGGAGCCCGTCCCAGCGGGTGGTGAACGCCTTCACCTCGGCGTCGGGAACCTTGGCGTACTTGACGTCGATCACGTTGCTCGTGCCGACCGCCTTGAGCAGTTCCTCGTAGGTGTGGCGGCCGTCGGTGGCCTCCACGCCGTCGCGGTACGACGTGAGACCGCCCTCGGAGACGGCCCGCTGGCCTTCCGCGGAGAGGACGAAGTCGGTGAACAGCTTCGCCGTCGCTATGTGCGGAGCCTTGGCGGCGATTCCGACGCCGCGCGGCAGGACGACGGTCCCGTCGTCGAGGAACGTCAGAGACAGCAGGCCGCCACTGTCCGCAGCCTTCGGGTAGGCCGGGGCGGCACTGATGAAGAAGCCGGCGAGGTACTCACCCGAGAGGATCTTCTCCAGCTGGGTGCCGGAGGACGACTCGGCCTTGCCGAGGGGCAGCAGCTTCTCCAGCGACGACCACGCCGCGGGCCGGGCGTCGGTGAAGGCATGGGAGACCGAGAAGCCGAAGGCGCCGTTCACATCGCGCGTGGTGATCTTGCCCTTGTACTTGTCCGGGTCCTTGGACACGATGTCGGCGAGGGACCTCAGCCCGGTCGGCTTCTCCTTGACGAGCGAGGAGTTGTAGACGATGGACAACGGGTCCATCGACATCGAGTACACGTTCGGCAGCAGCGTGGCGCTCTTGGGAAGCTTCGCCAGCTCCGGCGACTCGTAGTCCAGCAGGGTTCCGGGGCGCTCGGCGAAGTCGGCCCACGCCTGCGCGGCGTTCGACACCAGGATGTCCGCCGGTGAGCCGCCGGTGGCCTGCTCGCTGAGGACCCGCTGGAAGACCTCGTCGCTGTCGAGGTTGTTCGCGGAGATCTTCTTGACCCACGGGTACTTCTTCCGGAAGTCGCGGAAGATCGGCGCCCAGTTCTCCTGGTCCGTGTTGGAGTAGATGGTGAGAGCGCCACCCTCCTTCTTCGACGCCGCGATGACGTCCTTGTACGCGGAGGGGTAGTACGCGGGCGCTTTGCCGGACTCGATGACGTTGTCGGCGCCCGGCTCGTCACCCCCGGAGCCGCAGGCGGCGAGAAGAGCCAGGGACGCGGCGGCACCGAGTGCGAGAGCGGTCCGGAACAAGCGGCGGGGAGCGGTTGCGGCGGCCTGCGCGGCAACTGGAGCCATCCTGCGGGGAGTAGCGGTCATGCTCTTCCTCCTTGAAGAGACCCGACGTGCGCCTCAGGTGAGTCGTCGCAAACAGTGATGGTTATAACCTATGACGTCAAGCCTTTCGGCTGAATGTGTGCGATTACAGAGGGGGTTTAGCCTGGGGAGATTATGATTTCCAAGCTTGAGGAAGGTGACTTTCAAGGAGTGCTGCAGAGCAGGTGTGGGGTGACATAGCCGCTACACATCCGGTAAGTTATAACCACAGATCACAGAGGGGGATCGCATGTCGGAGCCGGTTCAGGCCTTCGAGACGAAGAGCGACTTCGCCTACCGTCAGGTCCGGGACCGGATCCTCTCCGGCGAGCTGGGGCCCGGCTCGGTGATCCAGCAGCGGGAACTCGCGAGTCTCATCGGTATCAGCACCACGCCGCTGCGCGAGGCCCTGCGCCGCCTCAAGAGCGAAGGCCTGGTGGAGCTGGACGCCCACCGTGACGCCCGGGTCTCGGCGTTGCGGGCCGAGGAGGCGCGCGATCTGCTGGAGCTCCGCCGCTCCCTCGATCCCCTGGCTGCCGCACTGGCTGCTGAGCGGCGTACCAACGCCGACATCCAGGCCATCCGCGCCGCGGCGGACGGACTGGCCCCTCTTCCCACCCACCCGAGCATCGAGCAACTGGTGGCACACCGCCGCTTCCACGCCGCGATCTACATGGCGTCCCACAACGACCTGCTGATCGCCACCCTGGAGGGGCTGTGGGACAAGGCTGATCGTTATCGCCGTCTGGCGCTGCGGACCGACCGGGGCCAGGCCGCCCGGGACCAGAAGGCCAAGGAGCACAACGCGCTCGTCGAGTGTGTCGCCCTCGGTGACTGCGCCGGCGCGGAGCAGGTCATGCGCGAGCACATCGACACCAGTCTCGGGGCGACAGCGGTGTGGCGGCTCGGCCATCCCGACAGCGTCGGCGGAACCTGACCGGGCGTGACGCCGTCGGCCGGGCCCGGCGGGGCCGCGCGGTGGCCCTGGGCGGCGCTGCTCGTCCACGCGCTGCTGGTGCAGGCCCTCACCTTCGTACTCCGCCCGACAACCACCTACCGCGCCATCGAGCTGGAGCTGCCGAGCGCTCTGCTCGGTGTGCTCTCGGCCTGTTTCGCCGTCGCACCGCTGGTCCTCGCGGTACCCAGCGGCGCCCTCACCGACCGGGTCGGGGAGCGGGCGATGGCCCTGCTGGGCTCCGGGTTCGTCCTCGCCTCGGCGCTTACCCTCGCCCTCGCGGGCCACTCCCTGCCGGCCCTCATCGGCGGCAGTGTCCTTCTTGGGGTCGGACACCTGTGCAGCGTCATCGCGCAACAGGCATGGGTGGCGAACCGAGCACACGGAACGGGCTCGGACACCGCCTTCGGCCGCTACACCTTCGCCGCCTCCCTCGGACAGGCCGCCGGACCCGCGCTCATCGTCCTCTTCGGAGGACAACGGGAGATCCCTGACACCCAGATCGTCTTCACCGTCGCCTGCGCGGGCGGGCTCGCGCTGATCGCGGTGTCGGCACTGGTCACACCGAGCCCCCGCGACGCATCCCGCGAGGCTGCCGTGACACGCGGCGGAACCGCCCAACTGCTGCGCCTGCCTGGCCTGCCGCGAGCACTCCTGACCAGCTGTGTAGTGCTCGCGGCAGTGGACATCACCCTCGTCTATCTGCCCGCCCTGGGAACCGAACGGGGTATAGCGGCCGGGACTGTGGGCGTGTTGCTGACCATCAGGGGCCTCACCTCGATGGGGTCAAGGCTCTTCCTGGGGCGCCTCGTCGCACGACTGGGCCGGCGTCGGCTCCTCGTCCTGTGCACGATGCTGTCGGCCACGTCCATGGCCGCCGCAGCGGTGCCGCTCGGCACGCCGACGCTGGCGGTCTGTGTCGCGGTGGCGGGTTTCGGGCTCGGCGTCGGCCAGCCACTCACGATGTCCTGGCTCGCCGACGCTGCCCCTCCCGGAGCCCGAGGCCGCGCCATGTCCCTGCGTCTGGTCGGCAACAGGGCCGGCCAGGTGGTCATCCCCAGTGCCGCAGGCGCTCTGGCCGCAGGCACCGGCGCCGGCGGTGTCCTCGTCGCGACCGCGGCCGGACTGGCGGGAATCGGGTACGCCGCGCGAACCCTTCCCGTTGACGTCCACCAGATCCCTGACACCCACACCGAAAGGAAACACCGATGAAGCCCACGGCCGACCTCTACGACGAGCACGGAGACAACCTCCAGTCGTGCACCACCCAGTTCCGCCTCTTCGGCGCCCGAACCTCGTTCGAGGGCACCGTCACCACCGTGAAATGCCACGAGGACAACGTGATCCTCAAGGCCACCGTCGGCGAGCCCGGGGCAGGGCGGGTCCTTGTCGTCGACGGCGGTGGCTCGCTGAGCGCCGCCCTGATGGGTGATGTCATCGCCGGCCTGGCCGCGTCCAATGGCTGGGAGGGCGTCATCATCCACGGTGCCGTCCGTGACGTCGAGGCGCTGTCCAAGGTCGATCTGGGCATCAAGGCCCTCGGCTCGAACCCTCGTAAGAGCCGCAAGGACGGGGTCGGGGACAAGGACCTGGAAATCTCGTTCGGCGAGGTGACCTTCACGCCCGGCTGCCACCTCTACAGTGACGCCGACGGCATTCTCCTCACTCGTGGGCCGGCAGGCGGTGCGTAGTTCCGCACACCCCTCGCGCGGTTCCTCCGAGGTGGACAGTCCGGTGTCGTCGGCCCGAACCTGCGGCTGATCTCGCGGCGCAAGCACGGGACGCCCGGCCAGGAATGCCCGGCCAGGAATGCCCGGCCAGGGACGCGCGACGGGCGGAACCGGCTGGCGAACTGTCCGTAGCGGAGCGCGCCGTCCTGATCCGGATGACCGCGACGGCGTGAAGGACGGAGCAGAGCCGACGGTCGCCGGAGGGTTGAGAATCGGTGGAGTGCCTTGTCCACGCCGGAGATCTCGGCCGGGGCGGCGTAGGTCGGTTCGTGAACGCCGCAGCGGTGGCAAAACCGGCCGTCGGGCCCGACGAGTACGCCGGGCCCGACGAGCCGTGCCGTCGGCACAGGCCCGATGTCGGGAGTGTTCGTCAGCGTGCTGCCCGAGGAGCCGACGAGCTCCTCTCCACGTACCGTGTTTCTCGGCCGACCGCTTGTCCGGCGCGCGGATCTCCGTGACCAGGTCGTGGGCAAGGGTCCTTGGGGACCCGCTCGACATCGCCGGCGGGGCGGAGGCGCGCACCGGCGCGGTGGCCTGATCCGACGACAGCTGCTGAGTGCGCTGGGGCGTAGCCCCGCCGGGCGGCAGATCACGCAGCACTGCCCACCGCTGGTTGGTGGTCCGGCCTCGGGCTGGGCGAGGTTGACGTGTCGCAACCCGAAGTGAGACTTCCTGGGTGGAGGTACATCCCGCAACCGCTTGCGAACCTTTACGGCGCAAGCGGTTGCGCAAGTGCTTGCCCGCCTCTACCGTGTGTCCACCGAGTTACAGAGGTGTGGCTCGGAAGCCATGGAGGTCGGTGTAATGATGCGGTCGAAGGGGTTGACGCGGACGCTCGTGCCTGTGGTGGGAGTGCTCTCTCTCGTCCTGGCCGGATGTGCCGGAGCTGGCGGCAGCAGTGGGGGCGGCAGCGGGACGAAGACAGTGAGGGTCGCGCTGGTGGCCAACCCCCAGATGCAGGACCTGAAGAAGCTGGCTCCAGAGTTCGAGAAGAGTCACCCCGGCATCAAGCTGGAGTTCAGCGTGTTGCCGGAGAACCAGCTCAGAGACTCGGTGACCAAGGACATCGCCACCAAGTCGGGACAGTACGACGTGGCATCCATAGACAACCTCAACGGAAGCATCTTCGCGAAGAAGGGCTGGCTGACCGACCTGGGCCCGCTGGCGGACAAGACCTCCGGATACGACACCGCCGACTTCATTCCGTCGATGTGGTCCCTGAACCAGCAGAGCGGTATGCAGTACGGCATCCCGTTCTACGGCGAGTCCACGTTCTTGATGTACCGCAAGGACCTCTTCGCTCAGGCCGGGCTGACCATGCCGGCCCACCCGACGTGGGACCAGATCGCCACGCTCGCAGACAAGCTCAACAACCCGTCCAAGGGCGTCGCCGGGATCTGCCTTCGCGGCAAGCCCGGCTGGGGTGAGGGCATGGGTGTGCTCAGCACCGTGATCCAGACCTTCGGCGGAAGCGTGTACGACTCCGACTGGAAGGCGCAGATGAACAGTGCGGCCACCACCAAGGCCGTGAAGTTCTACACAGACCTGGTCAAGAAGGACGGCGAGGCGGGCGCGGCCAACTCCGGGTTCACCGAGTGTCTGTCCACCATGGGCCAAGGCAAGGCCGCCATGTGGTACGACTCCACCGTTGGCGCGTCGTTGCTGGCCGACCCCAAGCAGTCCTCGGTGGCAGGGAAGATCGGCCTGGCTCCGGCTCCCGTGGTGGAGACCAAGTCGGCCGGCTGGCTGAGCTCGTGGTCCTTCATCATCCCGAAGACCTCGAAGAACACCGACGCGGCCTGGCAGTTCGTGTCGTGGGCCACCTCCAAGCAGTACGGCAAGCTGGTCGGCGGCAAGCTGGGCTGGACCCGTGTCCCGCCGGGCGTCCGTACCTCGACGTACGCGATCCCCCAGTACCAGAGCGCTGCCAAGGACTACGCCGACGCCACCCTCACCCAGATGAAGAGCGTCAACCCGAAGCAGCCGGGCGTCGCCCCTCAGCCGTGGGTGGGAACCAACTACGTCGCCATCCCCGAATACCCCGACCTCGGCACGAAGATCTCACAGGAGATCTCCGCCGTCATCGCCGGCCGGGAGAGCGTGTCCGTCGCGCTGGACAAGGCCCAGGACTGGGCGACCGACGTCGCCAAGTCGGGTGGCTACCAGAAGTGAGCAAAGGGGCCGGCGGCTCACGCGCCGCCCGCGCGTCCGCCGGCCCGTTTCCCGCCCGACCCCGGAACGCAGAAGAGGAGTAGCGCCGTGCGCGCAGCAGTCATGCAAGGACCGGGACTTCTGGCCCTGGAGGAGCGCAACCGCCCTGAACCCGGACCGCATGAGGTGCTGGTCCGGGTGACCTCACTGGGCATCTGCGGATCGGACGTCAGCTTCTTCCGGCACGGCAAGCTGGGGCACAGCATGTTCCGTGCGCCGGTCGTGCTCGGGCATGAGCCGGCGGGGGAGGTGGTGGCCTGCGGCAGGGCCGTGACCCGCCACCGTCCTGGGCAGCGGGTGTCGGTGGAGCCGGGGGTACCCTGCGGGACCTGCGGGCAGTGCCGCACTGGCCACTACAACCGGTGCGCGGACATCCGTTTCCTGTCCGATCCGCCGTACGACGGGGCCATGCAGGAGTACGTCGTCATCCACGAAGCCTTCGCCCACCCGGTGCCGGACAGCCTCTCCGACGACGCCGCCGCCTTGATCGAGCCACTGTCGGTGGCGGTATGGGCCGGCCGGCATGGCCGGGTCGGTGCTGGGGACCGGGTGCTGATCACCGGCGCCGGTCCGATCGGGCTGCTGTCCGCTCAGGTGGCGCGCGCTCTGGGGGCGACCGAGATCGCGGTCAGCGACGTCAACCCGGCCCGGCTGGATACCGCGAAGCGGTTCGGTGCCACCACGACGTTTCTTGCCGCCGACGCACTGCGAGCCTCGGCGGACGTGGCGCCGACCGTGCTCATCGAATGCTCGGGCAGCCCCCGGGCGCTGGCCGGCGCTCTCCCGGGGACGGCGGCGGGCGGCAGAGTCGTCCTGGTCGGCATGGGACCCGAAGAGGTCAGCCTGCCGCTGGGCCTTGTGCAGCAGCGGGAGCTGACCATCAGCGGAGTGTTCCGTTACGCCAACACCTGGGAGACGGGAATCGCCCTGGCCTCGTCCGGCCGCGTCGATCTCGACGGACTGGTCACCGACCGGTTCTCGCTCGCGGACGCGGGCACTGCCCTCAATCCCGACACCGCCGTCACGACATCCATCAAGACTGTCATCGACCTGCGCGACTGAGCGCGGGTGCGTAGCGGATTCTTACTCGACACGGATACTGGAGAGCCCAGGTGCACCTCCCGATCACCGAACGCCCGGAACGCCCCGAGTTCCCCGCGGAGACCGAGTTCGCCGCTCTGGTGGAGCGCGCTCGCCAGCTCATGGAGCGGCCCGGACGAGCCGTCCTCGGTATCGCCGGAGCCCCGGCGGCGGGCAAGAGCACGCTGGCCGCGATGCTCGTCGAAGAGCTGGGACCGCGCGCTTGCCTCCTCCCCATGGACGGCTACCACCTGGCCAACTCGGTGCTTGTCGCGCTCGGACGCCGGGACCGCAAGGGCGCGCCCGACACCTTCGACGCCGCCGGATTCACCGCCCTGTTGCGGCGGTTGCGCGACAACGGTGGCGAGGAGACCGTCTACGCACCGCAGTTCCACCGCGAGATCGAGGAATCCATCGCCGGGGAGATATCCGTCGGCCCCGGTACGGATCTGATCGTCGCCGAGGGGAACTATCTGCTGCTGGCGGATGGTCCCTGGGCGTGGATCCGACCGCTGCTGGACGAGGCATGGTACGTCGAACCGGACGAGGAACTTCGGCTGCTGCGGCTCGTGGACCGGCACATGGAGTTCGGTAAGACGCCGGAGGAAGCACATGCCTGGGCGCATGGCACCGACCAGGTCAACGCCGACGTCATCGCGGCCACCCGGGTGAACGCGGACCTCGTGGTGCGAATCGCCGAAAGGGAGGCGCAGTGACCATGTCGGAAACCGCGACCCGTGGGCCGTCGAAGTTCGTGCCGAACAGCACGCGCTTCGCCGCGCAGCCGGATGGCCGGTCGGCCAGGAGGCGCAAGGAGGGGTGGACCCGGCGCCTTCCGCTGCTGCCCGCGCTGATCTACATGATCGTGCTGACACAGCTGCCGTTCCTCGCCACCCTTTACTACAGCGTCCGTTCCTGGAACCTGCTGACCGGCCGCAACACCTTCGCCGGTCTGGACAACTACGCGGCCGCCTTCACCGACCCGACCTACCGCACCGCGGTCCTCAACACCGTGCTGATCACCTCGGCCACGGTGCTGCTGTCCATGCTGCTCGGCGTCGGGCTGGCGCTGCTGATCAACGAGAGGTTCATCGGTCGCGGCCTGGTACGCACCCTGCTGATCACACCATTCCTGATCATGCCGACCGCGGCCGCGCTGCTGTGGAAGTACACGATGCTCGACCCCGATCAGGGCATGGTCAACGTGCTGCTGCGCACGGTCGGCATCCAGCCGGTCGCCTGGCTGCAGGAGTACCCGCTGACCTCGATCGTCGTGTCCGGGGCCTGGCAGTGGACCCCGTTCATGATGCTGATCGTGCTCGCCGGACTGCAGAGTATGCCGCACGACGTGACCGAGGCCGCCGCCGTGGACGGGGCCGGACGCCTCGCGGTCTTCCGCCACCTGACGGTTCCTCACCTCAAGCCGTTCGTCCAGTTGGGGGTGCTGCTCGGCGCCATCAACGTCGTCAGCACCTTCGACGGGATCTTCATGATGACCCAGGGCGGCCCCGGTACCGCCACCACGAACCTGCCCTACTACCTCTACCAACAGGCCTTCCAGAGCTTTGAGATCGGCCGGGCCGCCGCGCTCGGCGTGGTCACCGTGATCGGCACCATCATCGTGGCGCAGGCTGCCCTGCGATTGCTGTCCGGACTGCTCGCGGGACCGGAGGTCCGCTCATGACCACCCTCACCACCAGCACCGTCACCACCACTGCCCCGGGGCCACGCGGGACCGGTCGCCTCCGTGGTCTGCACCTCGGACGCGCGGCGCTCGGCTGGAGCGCGGCCCTGGTCTTCTGCTTCCCGGCGATCTGGATGGTCGTCACCGCCTTCAGGCCCGAGGGCGGGTCGTACACTTCACTGTCCTTCACCCCGACCCTGGAGGAGTTCCGCCGGGTCCTCGGGGGCGACATGACCCCGTATCTGATCAACTCGGCGACGGCGACCGTCGTCTCCGTACTGCTGACGCTCGCGCTGGCGGCACCGGCCGCCTACGCGCTCGCGATCCGCCCCGTGCGCAAGTGGCGCGACTCCCTTTTCTTCCTGATCTCCACCAGGATGATGCCGCCCGCCGCGTCCATCGTTCCGCTCTACCTCATCGCCCGCGACATCGGCCTGCTGGACAACGTCTGGGCACTGATCCTTCTCTACACCTCGATGAACCTGCCCCACGCGGTGGGGATGCTGCGCTCGTA
>NZ_JAGXJM010000086.1:0-11674 GCF_019091445.1 Streptomyces sp. GbtcB7 | reverse complement strand
CGTCGCGCAGGCCGCGATCGGCCCCAAGAACGTGGCACTCGCAGCGGAGATCGCCCAGGCATGGCAGCCGATCTACTTCCACCCCGGCAGAGCCAAGGACGTGTGGGGAGACGCGCTCGCCGCGGGGCTTGTCGACCGGGATCCGGCGTTGGGGCCGCTGGATGTCATGGCACCGGTATCCCTGGCCATCGGTGAGGATACGGATACCGTGCTCGACCAGGTTCGTCCCACGCTCGCCCTGTACACCGGCGGGATGGGGGCGCGCGGCAAGAACTTCTACAACGAGCTGACCCGCCGCTACGGGTACGAGGCCGAGGCCGAGCTCATTCAGGACCTCTACCACGACGGCAAGAAGGACGAGGCGGCCGCCGCGGTGCCGGAGGAACTCATCAGGGCCGTCTCGCTCATTGGCCCGGAGAGTTACGTCAAGGAGCACGCTGGCGAGTTCGCCGCCGCCGGGGTCAGCACCCTCATGGTCACACCGCTGGCGGACACGCACGTGGGCCGGGTTCGGCTGGTGGAGCGGCTGAGGGCGTTGCTTGCGTGACCGCGGGCTCAGGCGGCTCAGATGTCCGCGGGCACAGTGCCGGCGCCCGCCGTTCGCCGATGACCTGCCGGGCTAGGGCTCGATGCCTTGGCCGGGCAGCGTCGGACGGGTCGCCCTTGGAGGACGATCCGTCGACGGCGGCGCGGCGCGCGCAGTCCTCGCCCTCAGCTGTGGCGTGGTGTCGCCGGCCCGGTCGGCCGGGGGACACGTGGGACATGCGGGTGCGGTTGGCGCTGTCCTGCCGAGGGTGGTGGGGGCCGAACGGGCCCGGCATAGGCGGGCGCCGGAGTCGGCAAGCGGCTATCCGGCGCCCGTGGTGATCAGTTCTTCTTGAGCAGCGCGCCGGCGCCGTCCGCGGTGGTCACCAGGCCGAGGGTGCGCAGGATCTTCCAGGACGTGGCTGCGGCGGGGGTGACGATCGGCAGGCCGAGGCGCTGCTCGGCGGCGGGGATGGCCGACAGCGACGGCATCTGGACGCAGGCGGAGAGTACGACGGCGTCCACATCCCGGGTGTCGGGGCCTGCGGCGATGTCGGGCAGCCGGGCCGGGTCGAGGCGGCCGACGGCGGGGTTGTCGTCGACCTCCAGGCTGACGGCGTCCTGGACCTCGATGCCCTCGGCCTCGATGTACCCGGCGACCAGGGCTGTCAACGGCTTCATATAGGGGGTGACGATGGATACCTTCCGCGCGCCCAGGTGGTTCAGACCCTCCACCAGCGCACCCGCGCTGGAGACCACATCCACCGCACAGCCGTTCTCGGCCGCGGTGCGGGTCAGATCCGCCTCGATGCCCTGGTGGGCCGCGTTGCCCTGAGACATGATCGCTACCAGGCATGCGTACGCCATCACCTCGACCTGCGCGTCGGCGAGTTCCACCGCCGCGCGCCCGGCGTCGGCGTTCATCGCTGCCAGCGCGCTGGCCTCCACGTGACGCATGCGCATCCGGCTTGCGTGGAAGGTGAACTGGTCACCCGTCAGTTCACTCTGCCGCCGGAGGATCTCCGGGACCTCGGTCTCCATCGTGGTGTTCGAACTCGGTACGAGCAGGCCGATACGGTGGCTGGACATGAATCCTCCAATGTGTGTTCACGTTCGTCAGGTGCTCTCCGAGCGGCGGAGCGCCTCGTCAAGCAGTTGGCAGTAGAGGCCAGGGGGCCTGGGGACCGGGGAAGTGGCTTCTACCTCCGGTACCAAGGTGGCCCCGGGGTGCACCTCGACGGGGGTAGGCCGCGGGTGTATCGGGTTGCTCTCGCCCTGAGCGATGGTTGAGTGGATTTACCCGCGTGGTGCTTGGTCGAGGTAGTCGAAGACGGGCTTCACGGGAGCCAGCGACAGGTCGGTGAGGATGTGGCTGGCCGACACCACCTCGGTCACGGGGAGATCGGCAAGTGGTGCGAGAGCGTGCTGGAAGAGCTGGAGGCGGGTGGGGCCGGTCCACGCCTGCTTGACGGTGATGTCGGTGATCTGGGTGCGTACCAGATCGGCGACACGAGGCCGGAAGTCGTAGCCCGGGACGATCTTCACCATGTACGTCGGCACGGTGATCTGCCGGAGTGCCTCTTCCGGATCGAGCTGACGGTGCTTGTAGCCCATGGTCGCGGTGGCCACGCGCAGCGTCCCGATGTCGAGGGTGCCGACGAGGGTTCCGTGGTCGACGTAGAGCCGCGGGGCGCCCAGGGCCTTCGGATAGGCGGACAGTTCGCGGCCACCGGCCGTGGCGGGAAAGTTGTCCAGGTACATGGCGTGCAGGTACTCGCCCTGCTCACCGTCGAATTCCACCGGGATGGCGACTCCCGCTTCGGTGTACGGGCCGAAGCCGGCCACGTCGCCCATGTGCATGACCTCGAACCGCACCAGAGGGTCGCCCACGGACAGCGGCTCGGGAACGACGGCTCGCAACGCGTCGGGATCGGTGCGGTAGACGATGTTGAGGTATTCCCGGTCGATGAACCGGTATCCGGCCGGTCGTGGGTAGGCCGGTGCGGTCAGCGGGGTGGTCAGATGGCTGGTGACCTGATCGGCACGCAAGTCGGATCTCCAGGAACTCGAACGACCGGATCGGACGTCTCGTGTGTGTGGGTGCTGGCGAGGTGCCGTGGCACCTCCGGGGCGCTCTCGCTCAGGCGTTGCGCCAGGTGGCGATGTAGTCGGAGTCCTCGCTGGCTAGTGCGGCGTCGCCGAGGTCGAGCGGGCGGAAAGTGTCGATCATGACGGCCCGCATGTTCTTGATCTCTATCCGGCCCGCGTTGTACGCGTCGACCGACTTCTCCAGTTCGTTGGTGTGCGGGCCGTGGATGAACCCGGCCGGATGCCAGGTGATCGCACCCTCCGTGATGCCGTGTCCGCCCCGGGAACCGCCCGCCGCGTCGACGTAGAACATCAGCTCGTCCGAGTCCACGTTGGCATGGTTGTACGGAACGATGACCGCGTCCGGGTGGTACTCGACCTTGTGCGGTACGAAGGAGCAGATCACGAACCCGGGGGCCTCGAAGGCCTGGAACGTGGGAGGCGGCTGGTGGATGCGGCCGATGATCGGCTCGAAGTCGTTCATGCTGAACGCGTGCGGGTAGAGATGACCGTCCCAGCCGACGACGTCGAAGGGGTGGTGGGCGTAGGTGTAGCGGGTGCCGCCGGCCCGGTGGCGTACGTACACGTCGACGTTGTCGCCCTCCACGACGTACGGCTCGGAGGGCGCCCGCAGGTCCCGTTCGCAGTAAGGGGAGTTCTCCAGGAACTGGCCGCTGCCGGAGACGTACCGCTTGGGCGGACGGATGCTGCCGGTGGACTCCGCGATCAGCAGTCGTACGGGCTCGGTGCCGGTGGGGACCCAGCGATGGGTGGTCGAGGTGGGGATGATGACGAAATCACGCGGACCGACGTCCAGGACGCCGAAGACGGACTCGACGCGGGCGGTGCCCGACTCCACGAAGTACATCTCGTCGCCGATGGCGTTGCGGTACAGCGGGCTGGGCCGGTCTGCGGCGACATAGCTGACTCGTACGTCCTGGTTGACCGCGAGCAGCCGGCGGCCGGTGACCGCGTCGCCGCCCTCGTCCAGCTTGTGCGTGTGCACGAGCCGCGGCTTGAGCGGGTGGTTGGGCCGCGACTCCTGGTCCGTGAGCTGCCAGGTGTCCACCGCGACCAGGTCGGTGGGCGCGTAAGTGTGGTAAAGGAGCGCGGAGTCCGAGGAGAAGCCCTCGGTGCCCATCAGCTCCTCGCGGTACAGCCCGCCGTCGGGCTTGCGGAACTGGGTGTGGCGCTTGTGGGGCACCTGCCCCACGGAACGGTAGAACGGCATCACATGCCTCCACGGCGCGCGTTGTTCAGCGTCATGACGTGCTCACACCCGCTCGCCGAGCCACCGGGTGACGATCTCGCCGGCTTTCTCGCGAGGGTTGTAGTCGACCGGGGCGCCGGGCAGGAGGAACAGGTAGTGGTGGGCGTGGTCGAGGGTGGTGAACGTCTTGTCGGCCGCCGGGATACGGGAAAAGATCTCTTCCTGCTCCTGTGGGTACGCGTCGCTGTCGCCCAGGGGGAGGACCACCAGGGTGGGGACGTCGATGTGCTCGGCGGCATGCGTCCACTCGGCCTTGGCCGACAGGCCGCTCCACGTGGACAGCCAGGCCCGAGCGGTGAGCAGCCGGCCCAGCGCAACGGGGCCGTAACCGCCGCGCAGCGGGTGGCCTGAGGAGAAGATGCTCCCCGGCAGCCGGTGGTTGGGGTGGATGCCCGGGTCGGTGTGGGCGGGGTTGGCGACGGTCCCGTAGACGGTCATGTAGGGACTCATCAGCGCCCGGCGGGCGGTGGGGGAGCTGAGCCGTTCGAGGTCGGCGGCCTGCCTCGCCTCGTGGTAGTCGGCGATCAGGGTCCGGGCGATGACGTCGATACGCCGGGCCCGGGCGCGCTGTTCCTTGCGGTAGGCGGCGAGCCAGTAGGGGTCGTACTTGCTGGGCTGTGGGAACGGCTGGTAGCCGTTGGCGGGGTTGAACATGTCCAACTCGGGGTCGATCGCCAAGGGGTTGGTCTCTTCGACGACAGCCGGGTCGAGCATGTTGAGCATGATGACGCCCTCGCCGGCGTGCGGGGCCAGTGCGACGTAGAAGTCGGCCGGGGGCATGTCCTCCGTGGCGAACCTGGTCGGCTCGCCATGCGGGCCGTGGGTGAACCGCTTCTCGGGCGGGAGGGACGCTTGCCACTGGTAGTAGGAGAGCAGAGAGGTCCCCCCGCTGCTGCCGATCAGCACGACCTTCTCGAAGCCGCGTTCCTTGAGCATCCGGATGCCCGCCGCGGTGTCCCGGACCACTTCCTCGTGGACCATGTCGCTGTCGTTGTTCAGCGCGCGACTGGTCTGCCCCCACACCGCGTACCCCGCCTTGAGCAGGTACGGGCTCAGATACTGCCGGGACTGGTTCTCCCTCGGATGCATGAACACCGCGACCTTCTTCGGCCGCGGCCCCGGCGGCAGGTGCAGCAGTCCGAAGGAGAACGCGCCGTCCGAAGCGGTGATGTCGATGAACTCCCGCTGCGTGCCTTCCGGAAGCTGCTCGATCCGATAGGCGTTGACAGCGCCCCGCGCTCGGCGTTCCGGAGCCACGAACAACTCCGGAAGCGGCAGATCGGGCAATTGGTACGTCCTCTGTGCAGTCATGCAAAGTCCTCGGAGAACGGCAGGGGCGTGAAGGTCTCCGGCGGCGCGCTGGACGCTCGCCCCTGCGTGATGAACGCGAGTAAACCTATGAATCTAATATTCATAGGTGAAATATGGATTGTCAAGTGTGTGTCGGTCACGTTGCCGCAGGCCGTTGTGCGCGCACCTCCCGCGCACGTGGTCATGAGAGGCTGTGGACATGCCCAGCGAGCCCGCTTCCGCCATGTCCTGGTCCATCGGTCCGGCGGTGGACGACAGTGACGTTCTGAACCCCGACGTCCCCATGCAGCAGCAGATCTACCGGCAGTTGCGTTCTGAGATCCTGGACGGCCTCTGGGTGGGGCGGACGGATTTTCCCGGAGAACGCGAGCTGGCCGAGCGGTTCAACGTCAGCGTGGTGACCGCGCGGGGCCCCCTGGAGCGTCTCGGTGAGGAGGGCCTCGTCGAGCGTGGCCGCGGCCGAAGGCCCAGGGCTTCCTACGTCCCGCCACTGGCGGGAGACACGGGTGATCTCCCGGCGTTCCATCCCGAGGAGGAGTCGTCCGAGTACGGCTACGAACTGCTGCGGGCGGGTGTCGCGGTCGTCCCCACGGACGCGTGCCGGGTCTTCGGCCTCGCTCCGGGAAGCAGGCTGTGGGAGTGTGTTCGGCTGCGTGTCTACGGGGGGCAGCCGCATGTCGTTTCGCACAACGTGCAGCTTCCGGAGATCGGGGAGCGCCACAGTCTGGAGGATCTCCAGACGAAACCGATGATGTCGATCCTGAACGCGGAGGACATCGACGTCGTCACGGTCCGCCGACGGGTGCATGCCACGACACCACCGCCGATAGTCTCCCGCCATCTGGGCCTGTATCTCGACACCCCGGTCTCCGTCACCGTCATGACCCTGCATGACGAGAACGGCGCTCCCATCGAGTGGATAAGGGCCTACGTGGATCCGAAGCTGCCCGTGCGTGAGGAAGTCCGGGACGTCCACAAGGGGTACTGGACCATCCCCTCGCCCAAACCGCGCTGAACGCACAAACGGACCGGACTCCTCGGACCTCGTGATGGCACCGAAGAACGGGCCGGCCCGACGGATGGCCCCCAGGAAAGTGTTATCCGACGGCACTCGGCGCGTCTCCTTATCAGGAGGGCCGCTGAGGGCGGCTCTCCCCAGCGCCGTACGGGCAACACGTTCATGCCCCCTGCCGTCCGAGGACATTCTTGATGCGTCATGCGAAATCCGGGCTGTTGGCCCGGCGTCGGCCACGCCTCTTCGTCGCGGGAGCCGCCGCGATCGCCCTGCTCATCGCCTGTTACGCCTGGGTCGGCCAGGGCACACCGGGTGCCGGGGCCGCCACCACCGCGACCAAGGCCGTCGATGCGGCACCCGGCAGGTTCGCACACCCGGGAATCACCTTCGACAAGGCCGACTTGAACCGGCTTAAGAAGAATCTGACGAAGGAGCCCTGGAAGTCGTCATACGCCGGGTTGCTGGCCGATTCGCGTTCCTCGCTCGGCTATGCGATGCAGGGCCCGTTCGCCGAGGTCGGCCGCAACGCGGACGTGCACAGGAGTGCGTACGAGAACGATATGCAGGCCGTGTATGGCCTGACGCTGCGCGGTTATCTGAGCGGCAAGACCGCCTACAGCGCCAAGGCCACCAAAATCATGACCTCTTGGTGCCGCACCCAGACCAAATGGTCAGGCGCGGAGGCCTCCTTCACCATCGGTGACTACGCGATCCGGGCGATCGCCGCGGCGGACGTGCTGCGGGCCACCTTCTCCGGCTGGACGGCCACCGACACCAAGGTGTGCCAGAAGAACTTCAACGACGTCTATTGGCCGCAGCTCGGGGTAGGCCTTGGCGCCAGCGGCTCCGGCAGCCATCTGCTCAACGCCGGGCAGGGGGCGCTCGGGCTGCAGGGCGCGATGGCCATCGCGGTGTTCAACGACGACCGGGTGAAGTTCAACGAGACCGTCGACGCCTACCGTACCGACCCGATGGGCGGACTGCGCGACTCCCTGGCCAACGGCGAGATCGGCGACACCGGACGCGACCAGGGCCACGCGTACGGGCAGTGGATGCATCTGGCGGCCGTTGCCGAGACGGCATGGAAGCAGGGCGTCGACCTCTACTCGGCGCAGAACAGCCGGCTGTTGACGGCCGCCGAGTACTACAGCCGGTTCAACCTGGGCGAGAACCCCGCCTATGTGCGCTTCGGTTCCGGGTACGGCCTGTACAAGAGGATCTCCGCGGACGACGGCGGCGAGCGGATCACGCCTCCGGCCGAGGGACTCGACCTGATCTACAACGCCTATGTGGTCCGTAAGGGCCTCAGGGCGCCGTACACCACCAGGCTGCGCGCCAAGGCCATGGAGTCGTACAACTCGATGGTCTACCGGCGCAGCGCCGACACGTCCAAGGCCACCGCGCCTGCGGCGGCCTGGACGGCGCCGGCTGCCTCCACCTCTGTCACCAAGCTCACCGGCAGGGACATCGGTACGGTCGGGGCTGCGGGCGCCAACGCGTACGCCGACGGGACCTGGACGGTGAAGAGTTCCGGGAAGGACCAGCTGAGCGGCTACCGCTATGCCTACCGGAAGCTGGCCGGTGACGGCACCATCGTTACGCGGGTCGCCAACCCGGGTGCGGCGAAGGGTGGTTCGGCCGGCCTGATGCTCCGTGCCTCCCTCGACGCCAAGGACAGCACGCCCTACGTCATCCAGCGGCTCCTCGGCGACGGTTCCGCGCAGACGTACTGGAGCTCCAGGAGCAAGGGGAACAGCTGGAGTTACTGGGCGAACTTCGAGGACGTCGATACGCCGTACTGGCTCAAGCTGGTCCGCCGCGCGGACTACGTGTATGCCTACACCTCACCGGACGGCAAGAACTGGTCACCGAGTGCGAGCGTCCTGCTGACCACCCTGCCAGGGACCGTGTACGTCGGCCTTGTCGTCACCTCCGGCGATACCACCATCACGAACACCGCGACCTTCGATCACCTCACCGTCGGTACGGGAACGTCCAGCAAGGTCTCCCAACCCCACGGCCTGACAGCGAAGACGGCCTCGGGCAAGGTCGCGCTCACCTGGAAGGCACCGGCGCGGACCGTCTCCTACAGCGTGCTGCGCGCCACCAGGCGTGACGGTTCCTACGCCGTCATCGCCACGGACGTCCCCGGCACCAGGTACACGGACACATCCGTGAAGACCGGTACCCGTTACTACTACGCCGTCCAGGCGGCGGGCTACGCGGAACGCAGCGGCGCGTCCGCCGAGGTCGGTGCAACCCCCTGACAGCTGTGACGGAGCCCGGGCCGACCGGTGACCCGGCTCCTCACGCCGGTGGGCGGACTCTCGGAGAGATCCTCTCCCCGCCGGCGCTGTCGTGGATTGACGGGAAGCGCCCGGGTCCCCCGGGTCAGTGCGCGGTGCGCCAGACGATGGAGGTGGGGGAACCGGTCTCGGCGACGATGCCGAGAGGACGCAGGTGTCGGCCGTCGGCGTCGAGGTCGAAGCCGACGACGGTGTCGGTGACCTCGTTGGCGGCAAAGAGCCGCCGGCCCGATGGTTCCAACCCGAAGAAGCGTGGTCGGATGCCCTTGGTGGAGACCCAGCCGACGGGCTTGAGGCCACCGTGACGCTCGACGGCGAAGACGCCGATGGTGTCGGGTTCGGGGCCACCGGTAGTGGAGTCCCCGGCGCCGCTGCGGTTGGAGGCGAAGACGTGCGTGCCGCCGGGGGAGACGGCGATCTCGGCGGCACGGGTGTCGCCGGTCATCGATGCCTCGGCCGAGGCAAGGACTTGGACGGGCGTCAGGGTGCCCGCTTCCGCGTTCCATTCGTACGTGTGTACGGTGGAGCGGAGTTCGTTGACGAGGAACGCCAGGGGCCGGTGCGGGTGGAACGCGATGTGCCGGGGGCCTTCGAGCTCCCTGGTCTGGACCCATCCTGGGTCGTTGAGGGTCAGCGTTCCGGTGGTGGTGTCGAGTGCGGCGACGAAGACGCGGTCCTGGCCGCGGTCGGGGATCACCAGCCACCGCCCGGCGGGGTCGAAGACGACGTGATGGGGATTGGGACCCAGTTGCTGGGTCTTGTGCGGGCCGGGCGTTCCGGGGAGTTCGAGGACACCGGCTGCCGCTCCCAGGGAGCCGTCGGACAGGACCGGCAGGGTCACTACGGATCCAGGAGGTGCGAGGAAGGCGACGGCCAGCCAGTTCCCGGTGGGGTCGAGTGTGAGGTGGACGGGGTTGCGGCGGCCGACGTCGATGGTGTTGAGCGGCGTCAGGGTGCCGTGTGCGGTGTCGACGGCGAAGGCGCTGATGGTGGTGGCGTCGCCGTGGACGGCGTAGAGGCAGGTGCCGTCGTGGTTGAGGACGAGAAAGGACGGGTTGACCGGGATCGCACCGGGCGGCGTCGGTGTGGTGGTGTCTCCGTCGTCGGCGGGGACGGTCTGGAGCAGATCCCACGAGGCGTGGCGGGGGTCGACCCGCCACACGGTGATGCCGGCGCCCCGGGCGTTGCGCTGTCTCGTCGTCCGGGAGCCCACGTAGGCGTACTGGACCGGAGAGCGTCCACGGGGAGCGGACGACGTACTCGCGTGGGTGGCCGCCGTCGCCGTGGGCGCGGTGGTCGCGAGGGCAAGGGTGGAGCCGGCAGACGCCAGCAGTACGGTCCTTCGGGAGGGCGGGTGGTTCATGGCAGACCTCAGTTGTCGGTTTCGGCTGGGTGGGCGAGCAGTCCGCGAAGGACGTACGGCATGACCCCGCCGTGGCGGAAGTAGTCGGCCTCGCGGGGGGTGTCCAGGCGGACGCGGGCGGTGAACTCGCGGCCGTCGGAGAGGACGCGGACCGTGGCAGGGAGGTGTCCGGTGTTGAGGGTTTCCAGCCCGGCGACGCTGATCTCTTCGGCGCCGGTGGGGGCGAGGTCGTGAGGGCCGGCGCCGATGAGTTCCAGGGGCAGGACGCCCATGGCGATGAGGTTCGAGCGGTGGATGCGTTCGAAAGACTGGGCGATCACCGCGCGGACCCCCAGTAGCGCGGGCCCCTTGGCGGCCCAGTCCCGGGAGGACCCGCCGCCGTAGTCCTCGCCGGCCACGACGACCATGGGGACTCCGGCCGCACGGTAGGCGGCCGCCGTGTCATAGACCGAGCTTTCGCGGCCGTCCGCGAGGAAGTCGAGGGTCCGGCCGCCTCGGGTGCCGGGGGCGACCTGGTTGCGCAGTCTGACGTTGGCGAATGCGCCCCGCATCATCACCTGGTGATTGCCACGCCTGGAGGCGTACGTGTTGAGGTCGCCGCCGGGTACGCCGAGCTGAGCGAGGTACCGGTCCGCGGCGCTGCCCGCGGTGATGGCGCCGGCGGGGGAGATGTGGTCGGTGGTGACCTGATCGCCGAGTTTGACCAGCACGCGCGCCCCGGTGATGTCCCGTACGGCCTCGGGTTCCCTGGCCATGCCGTCGAGATAGGGCGGGCGGCGGATGTAGGTGGAGTCCTCGTCCCACGTGAAGCTCTCGGTGGCGGGCATGTTGATGTCCTGCCACCTCCGGTCGCCGGCGAAGACGTGCCCGTAGGCGTCGGTGAACATCGCCGCGTCGATGCTCCCGGCCATCACGGCCTCGATCTCCGCCGGGTCCGGCCAGATGTCACGCAGGTGGACGGGGTCACCCTGCGGGCTGTGGCCGAGGGGCTCGGTGCTCAGGTCGATGTCCATGGTGCCGGTGAGGGCGTAGGCGACGACCAGGGGAGGGGAGGCGAGGTAGTTCATGGCGACTTCGGGCTGGATGCGCCCTTCGAAGTTGCGGTTTCCGGAGAGCACGGACGCCACGGTCAGACCGGTATCGGCGATCGCCTCGGACACCGGGCCGATGAGCGGGCCGGAGGCACCGATGCACGTCATGCAGCCGAACCCGGCCAGGTGGAAGCCGAGGGCCTCCAGGCCCGGGACGAGACCGGCCCGCCGGTAGTAGCTCATGACGACCCGTGAGCCGGGGCTGAGGGTGGTCTTGACCCAGGGTTTGCTGCGCAGTCCCGCCCGCACCGCGTTCCGGGCCAGCAGACCCGCGCCCACCATGACTGCCGGGTTGGAGGTGTTGGTGCAGGACGTGATGGCCGCGACCGCCACCGCGCCGTCGCGCAGCTCGTGCGCGGTGCCGTCGATGACGACCGTGGCGGTGGTGGTCGTATCGCCGTCGGTGCTCTGCTTGCGGAGGGACTCGACGGCCGTCCGGAAGCGGGCCTTGGACTGGTCCAGCGGAACACGGTCCTCGGGCCGGGAGGGCCCGGCCAGCGAGGGGACGACGGTGGACAGGTCGAGGCCGACGGTGTCCGTGAACCGGGGCGCGCTGCTCGGCTGGTGCCACAGTCCCTGTTCCTTGGCGTACGCCTCGACCAGTGCGACGTGGTCCTCGGGCCGCCCGGTGAAGCGCAGATAGCGCAGGGTCTCGTCGTCGACGGGGAAGAGCGCGCAGGTCGAGCCGAACTCGGGGCTCATGTT
>NZ_JAGXJM010000085.1:0-12177 GCF_019091445.1 Streptomyces sp. GbtcB7 | reverse complement strand
GAATTCGAGACCGTCATGACCACACCGGCCCTCCAGGTCGTGTGACCGAACCTGTCACCCAAACCTGCAGCAGACCCGCCTGCTTCCGATCCCAGGGGCGGCACTCGTCCGAGTCAGGAGCCGATGTGCTGCACCAGCGTCAACCCGCCCGCGCGACTCGTCCAGTCGGGCGGGCCGTCTCTCGTCCCGGGTTGGTCCGATTGGTCGGATCTGCCGGTGGGTCGCGCCGGGACGTTCCGGGCGGCGGCAGAGCCGAGGTTATGAATGCGTCACCTGACCATCCATGAGCATCAACCTCAGGAGCCACACGATGCGCCCCATCAGAGCAGCCTGTCTCGGCACGGCCACTGCGCTGGTTACCCTTCTCGCCTGCGCCCCTGTCGCGGCCGCCGCCGCGACGGACACCGATTCCGCCGACGCCAGGGGCGGAGACCGGGTCATCACCCTCATCGGCCGGCTCGCGCAGCAGACGCGCTTCCCCGTCAACCCCGGCGGCGCCCCCGCCCAGGGCGATCGGACCGTCTTCCGCTCGATCCTCTTCGACCAGTACGGCAACCAGGTCGGCGACACCGGCGGCACCTGCACCACCACCCGGGTCGACAACAGCGGAGCGGAGGAGTGCGTCGTGACCTATAACCTCCCGGGCGGCCAGCTCTCCGTGCAGGGGATGGTCTTCGGCATTCTCAACCCGGGCCCTCCCCCTTCGTTCGACAACGGGATCACCGGCGGCACCGGGGAATTCGACCGGGCTCGTGGTTCGGTCCACGCCGACACGATCGCTCCGGGCACGAGGCGCTTCACGATCGACCTCGACCGCTGACCGACCCTGCCCCCGCCCGGTGAGAAGGCTGGCCCGTCCACGGCACCGCCCACCGGCTCGAACAGGACCGGGACCCAGCTGAGACTTCCGCCTTCGAAGCGAGATACCGCGCAGCTCCGCAGCGCATTCGAGCGCTTGCCTGGCGTGGCCCCGAGTCGCTTGCCCCATCGGTCACCCCTGCCAGGAAGTCGGTGAGGGCGCTTCCCTTGGTGTCTGTGCTCTCCGGCCAGATGGCACCGTGCCCCAGTCGACGGGGTGTCCCATGGCACCGGAGCAGGCTGCTCGTACTGCTGCCAGTTGCTCTCTTGCAAAAGAACGCCTCGTAGCGCACCTCGAATCCACGCACGTACTGGTTGGGAGCCCCGTGTGTTGCGCACACCGTCCCCGTCACCCGGTCCGTGGCAACGCTGAAAGACCTCACTGGCCTCGGGGTCTTGCATGTGCGGGGTGGTCGGCGGAGAGGTGCCGCTAAGGCTTGTCCCGTATAACGCTGTGAACTGGGAGATCGGTCGGCGGTACTGTCGGCCGATGGAGCCTGAGACGTCGAACGAGTGCCCGCTTCATGGTGCTGGGGTGAGCGCGCATTGCTTGGTGGGTCGTCGGCTCGCGGAGGTCGTCGGGTCGTGGCACTTGTACGGCAGTGATAGCCCCGCGGGCCCGCTGGATGTGTGGCTGATCGATGACCGGGGTGCCGCCATCCACCTCACGACCGGATCGGATTGGTGTCTGATCGTTGAGGCGTCGAAGCCGCACGCCGGCTACGACATGGGCGACTCGGGGCGCGTCATGGTGGGGGCGATTGGTGAGGAGACGCCGTTCGCGGACCACGTCGGGGAGGATGTTTTGGCGGTGCGGGAGGAGCACGCACCGAACACCGGGCGCGTCGCCCTGGAGCTCGGCTCAAGGCCGCCCGCTCCAACCTCCGCTTCCAAGACCGGCGCATCGCCGACCTCGAAGCCCGCCTCGCCGGCCCTACTGGCCAGGGGCGAAGTAAGAACCGGACAGTCGCCGCGGGTCACACCGCGGCGACGACATCTCGGTCAGCGCCCCCTGCGGCGAAAACAAGGTGAGTGGAGTCTGGTCAGCCCCGCAGAATGACTCATGCTCATCGACCACTGGCCTCTGCTCGGACTGCGACTGACCACGCCTCGCCTGGAACTCCGTCTGCCCTCGGGTGAGGAACTCTCCGAGCTCGCCGACCTTGCGGCGCAAGGCGTCCACGATCCAGACCGCATGCCCTTCTCCGTCCCCTGGACAGATCTGCCGCCCCGGGAACGAGCACGCTCGGTGGTTCAGCACTACTGGCTCCGGCTTGGCAACTGGACCCCGGACAACTGGGCCCTGAATCTCGCGGTCTTCGAGCACGGCCAGATCGTCGGTCAGCAGACGATCGCCGCCCGCAACTACGCGACCCTGCGTGAGGTCGACACCGGCTCCTGGATCGGCCTTCGACACCAAGGACGAGGAATCGGCACCGAAATGCGCGCAGCCGTCCTTCACCTGGCGTTCGCTAGGCTGAAAGCAGCCGAGGCAACCTCCGGAGCCTTCGCGGACAACCCATCATCGTTCCGGGTGTCCAGCAAGCTTGGCTACGAGCCAGACGGCGTCGAGCGCCTGACCGTGCGCGGCCAGGACACCGTCATGCGCCGACTGCGGCTCTCCCGCGCGCGGTGGGAGGAGCACCAGCAAGCAAGCGTCTCAATCGACGGACTCAGCGCCTGTCTGCCTCTGCTCGGCCTGGCGGATAAGACCGACGAACTGCCCGATGGGCTTCACTGACCGGCCCTCGTGAGCTAACCAACCACCTCCACGCCCCGGCCACCGACCCCGGTGGCCGGGGCGTCGAGCGACATCACCCAGACGAGCGACAGCAAACGAGCTGAGCCGCCGTCACGGACATTGATCCGGTGCCGACCCGGCTGTCCTGTCTCTGCGACGTGTAGGCAGTCCTGCTCTTCCGTAGGCATGTACGGCTGGGTTCGGCCATGTGTAGGCAAGCTCTGGAGAGTTCCGGTCTTGTGTGGGTACGGCGCTCACGGCGCCTCTACGGTCAAGGCGGCTGATCGGCGCCGTACCGGGGGTCCGGATGGACGCGCGCGAGGTGTCGGCGGAGGACGTCGAGCTGGAGTACGTCAGGACGGCCGGTATCCGTCAGCGGGGGTCTGCCCCCCAGTCAGCCTCTGACGATGCAGAAGGGGTGCCCAGCCGGATCGGTGAGAACCCGCGCCTTGGCCCCGTGAGGCTGGTGATACGGCTTGCCCGCGCCCAGCTCCAGCAGCCGGGCCTCGGCCTCTTCCAAGTCCTCATCCACCTTGAAGCAGATGTGAAGCTGCTGGGGAACGGTTTGGTCAGGCCAGCGCGGAGCCCGGTAGTCGTCAACCCGTTGGAAGCCGATGGAGAGTCCGTCCTCACGGTCGAGACCGGCGAAGTCGGCGTCCGACTCCGGGGGGGGTTCGAGGCCGGTGGCCTGCTGATAGAAGGCCGCCAGAACCAGCGGATCAGGGCAGTCGAGTGTTATCGCGCTCAACTTCATCTGCAGGAGCATGACACCTCCGGGGCGACCAGTGGACTTCCGCAATGAGTTGTGTTCATCTTGAACGTGCAGGTCACGGGGGTGGCATGGGTGGGTGAGGTCATGCTCGTGCTGGTCGGCGGCGGCTGTCTGCGGTGAAGATCGTCGGTCAGCGGGCGATCTCGTGCCAGTTGAGGACCATCAGCGCGCGGACGAGCCGGGTGGCCCACTTCACGTCGAGGCGGAGCCGGGTCAGTACGCGCCAGTTCTTCAGGTGTGCGAAGGCGTGTTCGCAGACGGCTCGTTCTGCGGCGATCAGCTGGTTGACCTGCTTCTTCGCGGGCGGGAGCTTCTTGCCCTCGGGCTTCTTGTAGCCGGTGATGACCGCCGGGTCGCTGCTGTTCTCGCCACCACCGTCGAGGCGGACGAAGCCGAGGTCGGCGATCGCGGCGAGGCCGGCCGAGCGGAGTCGGCCGATCAGGTCGTCGTGGCGGCAGGCGGTGATCTCCGAGCCGCGCGCGGGTCGGGCGGTGGAGGTCCACAGCAGCCGGCCCTTGACATCGATCAGGGCGATGACCAGCAGCCCGTACCGTTTGTGCTTGGCCGACCAGCGGCGTCTCATCGGGGGGCCGGTGCGGCGCTGGGTGGGTATCAGCGATCCGTCGATCAGGACGACGCTGCCACCCGCCCGGGCGATTTTCGCCAGCACCCGCTCCAGCCTGGGGGCCCGCGCGGCCAGCAGGTCGATCACCTCCTTCAGCCACCGGTCCACGGTGGTGCGCGAGAGGCCGTTGCCGCCGGCGAGGTCGGCAAGCCGCTGGTCATGCCGCACCGCGGCCAGCACGATCACCGCGATCCGCCCGGCCGGACGCTTGCGCCATCGCGAGCGGATCTTCTTCAGCTGGGCGGACAGCAGCCCGGTCAGGAAGGTGAGGGTCCGCGTGGACAGCTCCAGCCGACACTGGTAGACAAGCTCACTGTGGCCCCCGGTCGGGGGTGAATTTTGTAGGCATACTTCATCAACCAGGGCCGGGGGCCGCTCAGTTACGGGGCCGTGGCGGGAGATTTACTCCCGGATGGTGAAGGTGCCGTTCGGCAGCTTGTGCAGCCAGCCCCGGACCGCCAGCTTCGACAGCTTGCCGCGCAGCGGCTCCAGCCGGCCCGGCACCACCACGTCGATGCCCAGCTCGGCGCCGACATCCTTGACCATCACCGGGCCGCCCGCGGCCTGCACAATCTGCAGCATCCGCCGGTAGTCGCCCGGCAGCGCGGACGCATCCACCACCTCCCGGCGGTGCGGCACCTTCAGAACTGACCGGCCCGCGACCTGCACCTGCTGCGGCAAACCGGCGTCCTGTCCGGCGGCCTCGGCCTCCTGTTCGTACAGCCGGCGCAGCACCCGCTCCGCGACCGCGAGTTCCTCACGCTCGGCGTCCACCTCGGCCAACTGCTTGGCCAGCGACTCGGCAAGCTCGTCCAGCTCAGCCCGGCGACCTGCGATCTTCTCCAGCGACGACACGCCTTCCCCTCCCCAACGGCCAGACACCCTCAGGGAACCGTAGGAGCCCCGCCGAACACCTCACGGCCGAAGCCAAGGACCCCCATCCGGGACGTGTCAGACGATCTACACTCCAGCCTCCCGCCCTCGACCAGCACAAGTACGCCACCGACCACCCACGCCAGCACCGCTGACCAGGACAAATTCAGGCTGTACAGGTCTCAATAAGGCATACCGGACGTGGTTTGGTGACCCATTGCCAAGCCGCACCGCGGTCGGCGTCACCGACCTGGCCCTGGACGCAGCAGTGGAAATCGACGTGATCGCTGCGATCCCCGAGAGCACCAGCATGGCTGGCACTCCCCAAATCGCTACCTGACTTTCGCTCTGCCCTCGGCCTTTCGTGTTCGGTCGTCAGCTTTCGGTTGCCGCCCCATTCGTCGTCGCGGTGCGTGTGCGGGCACGCAGGCGGCCCGCTCGTCGCATCGGGTGGGCGCCGGTTGCCACGGTCCGGTCGGTGGCTCTGCTGCTCGTCGGGATTCGAGGAGATCGACATCGCCGACATCCCCGACGTCCCGGATCTTCCCCGGGCTGTTGTCGGTCAGCCTGGATCCGGGAAGGTGCCGAGCCGACTGATCGTGTCGGTGATCTCTTCCGTCCATGGCCGGTGGCGGGCGCATCGCAGGCGCCGTTGGCGTGCGGTCGCGATGAGTTGGGCAGCGGCGGAGAACAGCCGCAGCTCCCACGGCAGCAGCGACCGGCAAGCCGAGGTCCGTGGCTTCCGGGTCGAGACAGCGTGACGGCGGCGGTGCCGGCCGGGCCGGCACCAGTCGTGGTCACCTCATCACCCCACCGCTCGCTCCCGGGCTGTTGGATCCAGGACCGGCCTTCGGAGACGGGTCGTGGTCTCGGACATAGACGGTGACTCGCGCCCCGTTGACGTGGGTTGTTCCGTACTCGCGGAAGTGGCGCCGCAGGGCGCTTGTTTTCGCTTCCTCCTGCGGGTTGGTCGGCGAGTGCGCACCCTCCGGGTCGCGGACCGCGACGATCCGGTCGAATTCCAGCATGCGTGCCGCTATTTCCTGGGCGGGAAGCTCGACACCTGCAAGTGTGTTCGACGAAACGGGGTCCTGTGCCAGGGCGAGATCTGTCAGGAAACGGGTGTCCTCGGGGTTGGCCGCAGTCAAGATCCGGTGCTGGCCGGAGAGATAGAGCAGCCCGTCGCCGGGACGGCCTTCCTTGCGTACGGTGGCGCCGATGGCGGTGACGTCATTGCTCCGGCTCTGGGGCGTCCTCAGTGAAAGGCTCGGCTGGACGAGCGCGGCCAGTACGGCAACCGCCGCGATCCACGCGTTGCGGGAAGACTGCTGCCGCCGGTGGAAGTAATCCATCCAGGCGCCCAGCAGCAAGGCGATTCCGATATTGCTGTAGAGCACATACCGGTCGACGAAAAGGGGCTTGACCAGTGAGGCGATCAGCAGCAGAAGGCCCGGAAGCACAAGAATCGGCACAGCCAGCACGGAAAGCCGCACGGGCCCCTTCACCCCCAGGGGCGCTCGGGCACACGCCACGCCCACGACCGCCACAACCAGGAAATAACGAAGCCGCACCGGTCCGCTGATCCAGGACACCTGCCCCGACTGCCCCGCACTGCAGATCGCCAGCGGCAACAGCCCGGCCACGACGCACGCGGCAGCCACACTCCACGCCCTCAGCACCGGTCGTGGAGCACGGGAGACGACCAGTGTGACGCCGTGTGCAACCAGGGCGAGGACCGCGAACTCATGGAGCAGACAGGCCAGCAGCATGGTGGAGCCATAGACCGCCCACCGCCACCGGGCGCGATGCGGGACGCTGACCAGGAGCGCATAGGTGGCCCAGGTGACCAGGGCACAGACCATGGCATACGAGCGGCCTTCCTGCGCGTACTTCTGTACCTGGGGAAGGAGCGGAAACACCAGCCCGGCCAGCAGCCCGGCACGGGGTCCCGCCAGGCGTAGCCCCAGAAGCCCGACTCCGCTCGCCGCCACGGACATTGCCAGCACAGACGGCAGCCGCAACGCCAGCAGCCCTCCGCCGAAGAGACCGAAGATCTCATGCATCACGGCGTAGTAGAGGGCATGGACCAGATCAACATGCTGGGCGGTGAGCCATATCTGCGAAAGGTCGCGGTGCGCGAGCTGATAGGTGACGGACTCGTCCCCCCACATGGTGTTCTTCCTGCGGATACCCCAGAGCCCTAGAGCGATGGTCAGCGCCAAGGGCGCGATGACGACAACGGCTTTGGCCGGGCTCGGTGATGGTCGACGGGCGGGTACGGGAGGGGAAACCGTCCTGGCCACGGCGGGGCCACGTTCATCAATGGACATCGGCGACAGGGCCTTTCAGCTGTGGCGAAGACACTCCGCCAGCGTGCCCGGACCTCGTTGACCGGAGGCTGACCCAACCTGACCGGTCGATCAGGAAGGCGGGCCGACGCTGTGCGAAGCTGCACCACATGCGCATCCTGGTGGTCGAAGACGAGGTGGACCTTGCCCACACCCTGCACACCGGTCTGACCGCCGAGGGCTACAGCGTCGACCTCGCCCATGACGGCCGGCAGGGACTGTGGATGGCCCGGACCGGCGAATACGCCCTTGTCGTACTGGACTTGATGCTGCCCGGACTCAACGGTTACAAGGTCTGCGCCCAGCTGCGCCGGGAGGGCAACGCGACCCCCATCCTGGTACTCACCGCCAAGGACGGGGACTGGGATCAGGCAGAGGCCCTGGACACGGGGGCCGACGACTACCTGGCCAAACCCTTCTCCTACGTGGTGCTCGTCGCACGGCTGCGGGCGCTGGTCAGACGGGCCGCCACGGTCGCCCCGCCCGTCCTTGCCGTGGGCGACCTCTCGTTGGATGTCGCCGGCCGGGTCTGCCGCCGGGCCGGGGCCCGGGTGGAACTCACGCCCAGGGAGTTCGCCGTGCTGGAGCTGCTGGCCCGCCGGGCGGGCCAGGCGGTCTCCAAAACGGATCTGCTCTATCACGCGTGGCCCGACGAAGCCCAGGATCCCAACCTGGTGGAGGCACGCGTCAGCGCACTGCGCAAGAAGGTGGACTCCGCGTTCGGCCGACGGTCCCTGCAGACCGTACGGGGTACCGGCTACCGGCTGGTGGACGACCGTGAACGCGACTGAGCCGCGACGCCGCTGGTGGCCGCGTTCGGTACGAGCCGGCGCGGCCCTGGCCGCCGCCTCTACCGCCGCCGTCATCCTGGTCGGCATCGGCTGGTGGGTACACCACGACGTCTACCGCCAGAGCACGCAGATCGCCGAAGAACAAGCCCAGATGCAGCTCTGGTCTCTCTGCGAACAGTTGAGACAGGGTGTCATTCCCGTCTCCACAAGCGCCGTGCCGTACGAGGTCGTCGCGACCGGCCGACGCACCGCTGTCGCTTCCGGCGGGGCCCTGAGCATCGCCTACCCCGGCACCCACCACGTGATGCCCACCCCGCCGACAGCCGGGGTGGCCGGGCTAACACCTCTTACTACCGTCCGCATACCTGTGAACCGCCACTACAACCCCAGGGACAAATTCGATATGGCCGGCGGGACCCAGCGGGTCATGACCGCCGATATCTGGGCCGATGAACTGAGCAGCGACAAAGTCGCCGCTCTGGGCGTCGCCGCCGACGCCAAGCTGCGGGTGTATGTGGTGGTGCTCCCGTACACAGCCGAGGCAAACACCAAGATCACCGACCGCGTGCTGCTGCGGGCCGGGCTCGTCAGCCTCGTACTGATCGCCGCCGTCGCCTACTTCGCCGTCCGCATCGCGCTGCGGCCGGTCGAAGCCATCCGCGTCCTCACCGCCTCGGTCACCGCGAGCGACCCCCGCGAACGCGTCACCGTCCCCGCCACGGGACACGAGATCACCGCCCTGGCCACCACCATCAACAGCACCCTCCAGCGCCTCGACGACGCCGCCGCCCAGCAACGCCGCTTCGTCGCGGACGCCGCCCACGAACTACGCAGCCCCCTCACCACACTGCTGGCCAGCCTGGAAGTCGCGCTCGCCTACCCGGAACGCACCGACTGGCCCGCCGCGGCCACCACCGCCGCACGACAGACCCGCCGCCTCCACGCCCTCGCCGAAGACCTGCTGCTCCTCGCCCGCCTCGACACCCGCACCCCCATAGCCGGCCCCGACACCGTCGACCTGACAGCCCTCGCCTTGCGGCTGACCGAGCAGTACCCCCTCACCGAACGACCGTTGACCCTCACCTGCGACAGCACCGCCCCCGCACACGCACACGGAAACCCAGACGAATACGAACGGCTGCTGCGCAACCTCATCGACAACGCCGCCCGCCACGCCGCACACCGCATCCAGATCACCATCCGAAACCAGGACGCCTGGGTCGTCCTCACGGTGCACGACGACGGACCGGGCGTGCCCACCGAGGACGCCGAGCGCATCTTCGAACGCTTCGTCCGGCTCGACGACGCCCGCTCCCGCGACCACGGCGGCACCGGCCTGGGCCTCGCCATCGCCCGCGACCTGGCCCACCGCCACCGAGGCACCCTCACCCTCACCCCCCGGCCCCTCGGAGCATGCTTCCAGCTACGCCTTCCCCGAGCCCCCACCCCGGCCGAGGATGACGCGCTTCACCGCGGCAGCCCTTCGGAACCGGAAGACCACCAGATGACCACGCCCACCGCCACTGCCGCAGAAACGATCATTCACTTCACCCGCCACCTGGCTGAGGCCGGCTGCTGTGGACCTCCACCGCCCGACCCGCGCGCGGCTCGGAGATCACCGCCTGCCGCCACGACGACCTGGTCGGCCGACTCCGCTCGGCCGGCCTCGCCGCGATCGCCGACCTCGGCTTCGTTGGCCTCGACGGTGGTGGCGAGAACAGCAGCGACCCGGCGGTCATCACCGACTACAAGAAGCCCGAGGGCAAGAAGCTCCCGCCCGCGAAGAAGCAGGTCAACCAGCTGATCGCCGCAGAACGAGCCGTCTGCGAACACGCCTTCGCACACCTGAAGAACTGGCGCGTACTGACCCGGCTCCGCCTCGACGTGAAGTGGGCCACCCCGCTCGTCCGCGCGCTGATGGTCCTCAACTGGCACGAGATCGCCCGCTGACCGACGATCTTCACCGCAGACAGCCGCCGACCAGCACGAGCATGACCTCACCCACCCATGCCACCCCCGTGACCTGCACGTTCAAGATGAACACAACTCACTGCCTTCAGCATGAAGAGCCCTACGCCGAGTCGAGGGCCTTCCCCAATCGGCATCCCACGAAGACCACTCCGACCGCTGCTTGACACTCAAAGACTTGGGATGTCTGCCGGGACCGGGTCACCGCCTACACCAAGGCGGTCAAGGAAGCCGCCGCGGACGCCCTGGAAGTCGCCGATCGCTGGCACCTGTTGCAGAACCTGTCCACCGCGGTGGAGAAGACCTGCCACCAGCACCGCGGCTGTCTGCGCAAACGTGCCGAGGAGGAGACGGTGACTGAGGTGCCGGAGCCGCCCCCGATGTTGTTACCGCCCGCGGAACTGCCCAGCACTCAGATCATCGAACGCACCCGCCACCGCTACGAGGACATCCACCGCCTGCTGGAGAAACGCTGGACGATCAGCGCCATCGCCCGCCGTCTGAACCTCGACCGCAAGACCGTGCGCCGCTTCCGCGACACCGACCTGGACGAGCTGCTGGCCTCCGCCCGCGAGCGCCGCCCCAACGGCGTCCTGGAGCCGTTCAACAAGTCGGGATCGACCTTGAAGAACCTCATCTACGACCGCTTGCCTGACGCAGTCGACCGGCCCTGGCGGACGGAGATCTGACATGGCCGTCCACCTGCGCATCGTCTCCCTGACCGTCACGACCGCCGAGGCGGAACAGACCTACCGCTTCGACCGGCCGGCCACCGTGGTCACCGGCCCCATCGGCACCGGCAAGTCCAGTCTGCTGATGCTCTTCAAACACGCCCTCGGCGGCAGCGCCATGCTCACCCCCGCGGTCCGTGACAACGTCCTGTCCGTCCGCGCCGAGGTCGTGGTCGGCGACGAACGCGTTGTCCTCAGACGAACCATCGAGGGGGACACCGCCGAGACCGTGGATCTCCTCGACCCGCGCTCCCTCGCCCTGGAGCACACCCTGCCCGTGCGGGCCGGGGAAGGTGCCACAACGCTCTCCGACCACCTGCTGGACGCGCTTGGCTTCCCGCGCGAACAGATCGCCGCGCGGCGAGAGGGCGCAGCGCGGCCGCAGGACCTCACCTTCAACACCTGTACGCCTACGTCTACCTCCAGGCCCGCGAGATCGACCGCCAGGTCGTCGGCCACCTGGACAGCTGGTTCGAGCCCAAGCGCAAAGAGCTCTTCCGCCTGATGTTCGCGCTCACCGACAGCGCACTCATGGAGCTCAAGCGCACCAAGAACGAGCTCACGGACAGGCTGAACGCCAGAAATACCGAGCACGCCAACGTCGGCGCCTTCCTGGCGGCCTCCGACCCCCGCAGCGACGACGAACTGCGAGCCGAACTCACTCAGCTTCGCGACACCCTCGAACGGGCCGAGTCCGCCCTGACCAGCCTCCGCACCGAACTCGAGGAACAGAGCGCCACCGACGCCGCGTTGCGCGACGAACTGCAGAGCGCCATCCGAGCCGCCCGGCAGGCCGAAGAAGAAGTGTCAGCGGCCACTGACCTCGTGGAGGCGCGGCATGCCGTGGTTGCTCAGGTGCAACTCGACCTCTCCCGTCTCGCACGGTCAGCCACGGCTATCGACCAGCTCTCCCCCTTCGAATTCGTCGTCTGCCCGCGGTGCATGCAGTCTCTGGCCGCTCGGGCCGTCGAGGACGGCCACTGCCTCGTCTGCCTCCAACCCGATACGGTCGAGGCGGACATCGACCCGGCAGCCATCGAAGAGACACGCACGGCCCTCCAGCACCAGCTCCAGGACGCCCAGCACATCCAGCAGTCGGACGAGGCACACCTGCAGACCGTCCACGAGCGGTCGCAGCAACTCAGTTTCGCCGTCACCAGCCTGCGCCGACAGCTCGACGCCCAGACCCGCGATGCGGTCGCACCGCGCTTCGATGCCATCGCCGATGCCAGCTCCCGCGTCGCCGCGCTCAAAGCGAGCATCGATGCCATGACGCAGCTGCGCGAATCCTGGGCCCGGGTGCGAACCATCGACGCGGACATCCGCTCACTCAAAGCCGACCGCCGGCAGGTCAACAAGGACATCAGGGATAAGTCGCAGCAACTCGCAGCCCGGCAGACACTGCTCGGCGACCTGAGCACCGAGTTCGGCTGGCGGCTCACTGGCTGGAACCTGCCCTGGGTCACCACG
>NZ_JAGXJM010000840.1:0-200 GCF_019091445.1 Streptomyces sp. GbtcB7 | reverse complement strand
CGTCTGTCCGCTCTGATGCACCTGCCGGTGACGTACGTGTGGACGCACGACTCCATCGGTCTCGGTGAGGACGGCCCCACCCACCAGCCGGTCGAGCACCTGGCCTCGCTGCGCGCCATCCCGGGCCTCAACGTCGTCCGTCCCGCGGACGCCAACGAGACCGCGATCGCCTGGCGCGAGATCCTCAAGCGCTACACGAA
>NZ_JAGXJM010000839.1:0-203 GCF_019091445.1 Streptomyces sp. GbtcB7 | reverse complement strand
CAACTCCCACGGCTGGGTGCCGGGTTGGACGGCATCCGCGTCGTCCTCATCACCGACACCCACTACGGTCCCCTCGACCGCGCCCGCTGGTCGGCACAGGTATGCGAGACGGTGAACACTCTGCAGGCCGACCTGGTCTGCCACACCGGTGACATCGCGGACGGCACGGCCGAACGCCGCCGCGCCCAGGCCGCCCCACTCGG
>NZ_JAGXJM010000838.1:0-203 GCF_019091445.1 Streptomyces sp. GbtcB7 | reverse complement strand
CAACTCCCACGGCTGGGTGCCGGGTTGGACGGCATCCGCGTCGTCCTCATCACCGACACCCACTACGGTCCCCTCGATCGCACTCGCAGGTCGGCACAGGTATGCGAGACGGTGAACACCCTGGAAGCCGACCTGGTCTGCCACACCGGTGACATCGCGGACGGCACGGCCGAACGCCGCCGCGCCCAGGCCGCCCCACTCGG
>NZ_JAGXJM010000837.1:0-203 GCF_019091445.1 Streptomyces sp. GbtcB7 | reverse complement strand
CTCGGTCTCGATCCAGCGGGTGTGGACCGTGAACGGGTCGGTGGAGCCGGTCAGTTCGGGGGCGAAGGCCGGGTCCTTGACGACCGCGCGGTGGAAGGGCAGCGCGGTGGCCATCCCGCCGATCTCGAACTCCTCGAGGGCGCGGGCGGCGCGCTGGAGCGCCTGCTCCCGGGTGGCGCCGGTGACGATCAGCTTGGCGAGCA
>NZ_JAGXJM010000836.1:0-205 GCF_019091445.1 Streptomyces sp. GbtcB7 | reverse complement strand
CGCTCGGGCAGGGTGTCGCCAACGCGGTGGGCATGGCGATGGCCGCCCGCTACGAGCGCGGTCTGTTCGACCCGGACACGGCGCAGGGCGAGTCCCCCTTCGACCACTTCATCTACGCGATCGCCGGCGACGGCTGCCTCCAGGAGGGCATCTCGCACGAGGCGTCCTCCCTGGCCGGTCACCAGAAGCTCGGCAACCTCGTCCT
>NZ_JAGXJM010000835.1:0-206 GCF_019091445.1 Streptomyces sp. GbtcB7 | reverse complement strand
ACGACGACGAGGTCGCCCTCCTTGACCTCCTGGCCCTCCTCGACCGCGACCTTGACGATCGTGCCCTGCATGGGCGACGCGAGCGTGTCGCCTGAGGCGACCGGGCCGGACTTCTTGGCCGCGCGGCGTTTGGGCTTGGCGCCCGCCGCGAGGCCGGTGCGGGCCAGGGACATGCCCAGCGAGGACGGCAGCGAGACCTCGAGGCG
>NZ_JAGXJM010000834.1:0-222 GCF_019091445.1 Streptomyces sp. GbtcB7 | reverse complement strand
CCCGGCCTTCGCCCCCGAACTGACCGGCTCCACCGACCCGTTCACGGTCCACACCCGCTGGATCGAGACCGAGTTCGCCAACGAGATCCCCGCGTTCACGGCCCCCGCGGACACGGACACCGACGAGGAGCCGGGCCGCGAGACGGTCGTCGTCGAGGTCGGCGGCAAGCGCCTCGAGGTCTCGCTGCCGTCCTCGCTGGGCATGTCCCTGGCCCGCACCGG
>NZ_JAGXJM010000084.1:0-12438 GCF_019091445.1 Streptomyces sp. GbtcB7 | reverse complement strand
GCACTGGTTTGACCTGGGCGTCGGGCTGGACTGGGCCGGTGAACGACTTCAAGGGCGAATCTACGAGATTGACGGTGCGGACGGCACCGCCGAGCGGTAGAACGGCAATGCCACGCCGTACCGGCGGTCAGAGCGGATACATGACGCCGTAGGCACCCTTGACGGGGAGGAGCGGTCCGAACCCTCAACGGGCGGCCGAATCCGACCCTCCGTTCACCGCGCAACCAAGTAGGGAACGCGAGCAGCCCTGGGGAATTTCAGGGCTCTGACCGCGGTTCCGTGAATTTCCAGGTTCGACGACCCGACCGTTGGTCAGATCGGGGGCTGCGTGTCGGAGGATTCACGTGCTGGGCGCCCGGCTCGTACGAAGTCGATGTATTCGTCTTGTGCCAGGCCGGTGTTGACCCATCGGCCGCTGACCGCCCCCGCGCGACCCGCAGCCACGGCTAGGGCGGTCAGCGGGTCGCCCCGCAGTGGTGACCAGGCGACCGAACTCTCCCTCTTCGTCGTCCAGGTCGAGCGGTGGGAACTCGACGAGGTCCATAAAGCCCGGGTGGCCGACATCCTGGGCGGTGTGGAGGAAGACCTCGTAACGTCCGGAAGCTGGTCTGACCTCGACCCAGCGGACACCAGGCCGTTCTGGTGAGCCGGTGGGGCCCAGAAACTGCTCGACGGACCGACCTCGCCTCAGTGCTCCAACGGCGAAGGCGTCTAACAAATAGCGCATCTGTGCACCGTAGAGAATGGTCTCGTGCTGTCTGAACCGACCAGGGCAAAGGGCCGGGCACGGGTGAAATCCGGCTCCTGAGGATCCGAATCCTCACCCGGCTTCGAGTCGGCTCGCCCTTCGACCAGCCGTCAGAGCCGGCCGCTGATCTGCCGAGAGAGCCCCTCGAAGAACTCCTGAAGACTGGCCGCGGCAAGGTCGAACTGATCGAACCACGAGGCGGTGGTCGACCTCCAGACCCGCCCGGAGCCCGCCAGCGCGAACAGATGCCCGCCCCCGTCGCTGGCGAATACCAGGGCGGGCTCTTCCCCGTCGATCTGGATGGCCCCGTAATCGCGGAAGTGGTCCGCGACCAGCAAGGCCGGGTGGACGAAGTAGCCGTTCTCCACATCGGGCAAGGAGACCTCGTCGATCACCCAGTACATCGTGGTCAGGTCCGAGGGAATCGGCGTTAGCTCCACGAGCACGTCGGTGGCCTGATGGCTCGCCTCCGAAGCGTGCACGACCACGTTGCTTCCCGGCTCGAAGCCAAACCGTGCCTGGAACGACTCCATCAGCTTCGCGAGCGCCGCACCCGCCTGCTCACACCAGCCGCGAAGCCACTCGGCATCAAGCAGTTCGTCAGCCACGGTCACTCCCTCTTTCCTCCGCCGAGGGCCCGCCCACGCGAGTCCGGAAGAACCTACAGGTGCGTTCACACCGATCCGGTCAGAGCCATTTCAAAGCTCTGTCCGCAGTTTGGTGAACGGCCATATGACGGACCGGGCGTGCGCATGTGGGACTCTGGCCGAGTGGCAAAAGAAGACGGGTACCGCGCGGTAGAGGGCTGGATCTGGCACGAGAACGTCCAGCCCTTCTTGGCCCTTTTGGCTCGCTACGCTGGCTACGACTTCGATGACACCGACTGGCAGGCGGTGAAACTCGGCCTTGAGGCTACCGATGATGAGCACCTGGATCGCTGGTACAGCTACCCGCTGGTCGGATCGGATCATCGCGTCGAAGTGCATCTCGCGAACGCGGTGGAAGGCAACGAAGTTTCTGTCCGCGTGGTAGGGGCCTCCGATCCTGAGCTGCGGTTGAGGGCGGACACGCTGATGGCAGCATTTGCTACCAGCTCCCCCCCCCATGAAAGAGGCGAAAGTCGCACTCCTTATGGCTGGGTGAGGATGCGGGTCCGGAGGAGCTCGAACGAGGCCCGGCCATACATGGCTCGCTTGAGTGTTTTCACCCGGTTCACGTGACCCTCGACGACGCCTGAACTCCACGAAAGGGTGAGGCCGGCGGTGACGGCGTCGAGGTCCTGGCGGAGGAAGTCGGCGAAGCCCTGCATCGGCTTGGGGGCGTCCTGTTCGGCCTGGCGGATCCACTCCGGCAACAGGTATCCGCGCCGGTGACGGACGAGATCGGTGAACGTGCGGGCGAGGTCGCAGGCCCGGGTGATGTCCGGGCAGGTGAGCCGGACCTGAAGCAGCCTCTGGTCCTGGCTCTCGGTGAGGGTCTCGCGGGGCCGCATGATCCAGGAGGTGATCTTGCGGGGGCTGGGGATGTCGGCCCGGACCGGTTCGGCGGTGCTAGCCCGCAGGGCGGCAAGGTGCTTGCGGACGACTTGGCGGCTGCCCCGGTAACCGCGTTCGTGGATCTCCAGGAACAGGCTGGTGCCGCTGACCTGGCCTTGGGTCTCGGCGAAGCGGGCGTTGAGGTATGCCTTGAACGGCTCCAGTATGCCGTTGGGGCGGCGTTCGCGGGCGGAGGCCAGCAGTTCGTCGAGGTCGGTGTCGCGGAAGCGACGTACGGTCTTGCGGTCGAGGTTCAACCTCCGGGCGATGGCACTGATCGTCCAGCCCTTCTCCAACAGCCGATGCACGTCCTCGAAGCGGTGGCGAGTCCGCTCGATGATCTGGGTGCGGGGCAGTGCCGACACCGGCAGCTCTATGAGGACCGGTTCCGGTACGGTCGGCTCCGTCTCCTGCCTTGCGTGTTTGCGCAGGCAGTCGCGGTGCTGGTGACAGGTCTTCTCCACCGCGGCGGACAGGTTCTGCAGCAGATGCCACCGATCGGCGACCTCCAGGGCGTCGGGGGCGGCTTCTCTGATTGCTTTCGTGTAGGCGGTGGCCCGGTCTCGGCAGATGATTTCGGCGCCGGGATGCTCCTTGAGCCAGGCCGCGAACGTCTCCGAGGTGCGGTCCGGCAGCACGTCCACGACCTGGCCGGCCTCGACGTCGACCAGCACGGTGCCGTAGGTGCACCCCTTGCGGAATGCGAACTCGTCCACCCTGAACACCCGCGGGGCACGATCTTGAACCGGTGGTGCCGTAAGCAGCCTGATTAGCCGGGTCCGGCCTGCGGCCAGCCGCAGGCGCCGGCACAGCCTCGCGGCCGGACGGCCGCCCAGCTCCACCGCGATCGACCGCAGCCACCCCGTCAGCCCGGTGCTCGACCGGCGGTGCCACTCGGTCAGGCCCGGCACCTGCTCGACGAACGTCTTCCGGGAGCACTGTTTCCGGTCGCAGAAGTACCGGCGTACCCGGAGCCGGACGACGACCCGCTGGGAGCCCAACGGCCGTTCGTCCAAGCTGCGTTGGACGAGCTGTGTACGCGTCTGGCCTGTTTCCGGCAGTTCGGGCACCGGCCCGGCCGTTCGGTGGACACCGCCTCCACCACCAGGGCGCCCGGGGAGTCGCTGACACGCTCCACTCGCACACCGATCCCGGGAAACAGCACATCCTCAACCGACTTGCTCGCCACGGCAGGAAACACACTGCTGAAACGATCCCCCGTTCCCGCCCCTGACCTGGAGATTCACGGAACTGCGGCCAGAGCCCGCATGTTCTGGTCGAACATCAACCCCTACGGCACCTTCCGACTCGACATGGACCAACGGCTTGACCTCGCAGAGCCCGTGACCATCCTTCGTCCCCGGCCGTCGGCACGAATGGCCACGAGCCTGGCGTAGATCCCGTTGCCTTCGAATCGGGATCAGTTCGACCATCTGGAGGGCTGCAGAAAGTGGACGAGGGATACCTTCTCCGCGTCGATTCCCGACTCGATCTGAGGCAGAACAGACGCGAACGCATCCACCTGGATGGAACGCGCGCCGGAGCCACGAGTCCAGGTCGCGATGGCCAGGCCGTCGGCGAGGACGGTCGGTCGGATGACGCCGCCTCCCGGCCACACGCGGGCCTGATGGAGAACCGGGACGGACATATCGCGGGTGCGGTAGCCGACCAGATAGTTGTCGTAGGCGGGCAACATACGGACATCAGGGGTACTGGACGTAGGCCCGGGTTCCTCCCTCCGCCTGGCGAGCATGGTCAGCGTGCTGTACTCGGTGATCACGCCCGAGTCCGCCAGGATTCTCCAGGCCCCGCGCGCCCAGGTGACAGGCAGCCCGGACCAAGCGGCGAAATCCTCCACGCCGGCGGGTGCGTGCGCGTCCAGGTAACGGTGGGCAAGCTCGACCAAGGCGGCGTCTCCTTCCGGTTGGCGGCCCCCGACGGCGGGCAGCCAGTCATCGAGCAGAACGTACGTGGCCTCACCCCCACGGTGCGGGCCGTGGCAGAGGACCCCGGTGAGTGCGGCGTGTCGGATCAGGTGGAAGGGCACCTGCCCGTCCGGCGCGACGCCTAGGGGCGCGAAGTGCTCGGTCAGCTCGGTGCGGGTGAGCGGGCCGTGCGTCGCGAGGACGCGCCGAAGGAGGCGGTCGGATCGCTGGCGCAGGTCGTCGTCCAGGCCGAGTTGGTGGTAGCGGCGACCGGTGCCAGTGAGGATCCGCGGAGCGAGCAGTCGCAGGACCCAGCGCGCTTCGTCGCTGGGGATGGTGTGCAGGGTGCCGCGCATGAACCATCCGCGGACGATGCTCCGCTCCTCCTCATATGCCGTACGGATGCCACCGGCCCTGATGTCCCGCCCGCGCACCCGGATGCCGAGGTCGGCGGCCGTGGCGTCCTGGGCCTGGATGGCGAAGACCCGGCGGACGACCGCGGCGGCGGAGGCTTCCCGAACTCCGCCGGCCAAGGCCTGCGCGCGGGCCCGCAGCTCACGAACTCGCTCGTCGTCGAGCATGGTCATCGTGCCTCGTTGGGTTCGTCTCGGTCAGGAGACGGCGGTGTGGAGAATGTCGGCGAGCTCGGTGGGCGCCGACAGCATCGGCCAATGCCCGGTGGGCAGGTCGAAGCGCCGCCACGGCGCGTGGTTGAGGAAGGCCAGCATTGGCACCCCGGCATCCAGCAGACCCTGGAAGTCACGGCAAGCGATCAGGACACGGTCCACGCCGAGTCCCGGATCGGCATGGTTGGCGAGTCGCTGGGTGTAGGTGCCGAACGGCTGAGGAGTGGCACGCCCGCTCAGCACGTCCCGTTGGACCTGGTCGAGTCCGTCGAGGCTGCTGGACAGGCCCACGACCTCGAACGACGGCATCGACAGCCGCCAGCCATCACCACGGGCCGCGACCTGCTGGCCCAGCTGGTCCGCTGCCTCCGGCGGCATGAGGTCTAGCATGCACATGCCCGCGGCGAACGGTGCGCTGTCAACGTAGACCACCCGCTGCAGCCGGTCGCCGAGGCGCCCGGCCGCCCCGGTGACGGGGGCGGCCGCATAGCTGTGGGCCACCAGGGTGACCTCGCGCAGATCATTCTTCTCGACGAAGTCGGTGATGTCCGCGACGTGCGTCTCCAGGTCCGTCTGGGGCCCGCCCTCCTCTGCACGCTCGGCCAGACCGGTCAGTGTCAGCGGCAGCACCGTGTGACCGTGCTCCCGCAGCGCGCGGGCAGTGTCCTCCCAGGCCCACGCGCCGAGCCAGGCGCCGGGAACGAGTACGAAGGTAGCCATGTGATCTCCCTGAAGTGAGTGCTGCGGGGAGCGTAAAGTCGATACAGGACAGAATCAGCCCTGAAATGTCGAGTGATCCGTGTCGCATCCCCTGACCCGTGTGCTGACCCTGCTGGAACTGCTCCAGTCGAACGCCGGGCTCAGCGGGCCGGACCTGGCCGACCGGCTGGACACCGACGTCCGCACGGTCCGCCGGTACATTGCCCACCTGCGTGACCTGGGCATCCCCGTGGAGGCCGAGCGTGGCCGCTACGGGGGCTACCGACTGGCGCGCGGCTACCGAATGCCGCCCCTGGTGCTCACCAATGACGAAGCCCTCGCCGTCGTCCTCGGACTCCTCGCGGCCGAACGCCTCGGGATGGGCACGACCGTGCTGGCCGGTGCGGGCGCCCGGGCCAAGATCGAGAGGGTACTTCCGAACGCCCTGCGGGAGCCGCTCACCGCCATGCGGGAGACCCTGTTCTTCACTGCGAACGCCGTGAGCGCGCAGGCACCCGGGAGCGGCGTCCTGCTGGCCCTGGCCCAGGCCTCCCGCACCACAACGACTGTCGGCATCAAGTACCAGTCCTGGCGGCAGGACCAGACCGAGCGCGACATCGACCCCTACGGCGTGGTCTTCCACACCGGTCGCTGGTATCTCGTCGGCCACGACCATCTCCGCGACAACCTGCGGACCTTCCGCATCGACCGCATCGCCTCCGTCACCCCCCGCTCACAGACCTTCATCACACCCAACGACTTCGACCCCGTCGCCCACCTGACCTCAACCCTCGCTCAAGGGCCGTACCGCTGGCAGGTCGAGGTACTGATCCACGGCCCCCTCGACGAGATCGCCCGCAGGCTGCCGAACAGCGCGGTCACGCTCACCGCCCAGCCCGCTGGCGTCCTGATGCACGCCCGGGCAGAACGCCTCGACGGCATGGCACACATGCTCGCCTCCCTGGAGTGGCCCTTCACCATCCACCACCCCGACGAACTCCGACCAGCCCTCAAGAATCTTGCCGTCGAGCTCGCGGAAGCAGCCGAACGGACAGCGGAGGAACTGCGGTAGTAGCGCCGACCTACGCCAGGGTGATCACATCGCGGGTGAATCGGCCCACGCGACAAGCAGGTCTTCAGTGTCGAGAAATGATGGCACCCTCAGGTGATCAACGCACCACCCACGGATGATCATGTGATCGTGGAGGTACAGGTGCGTGACTACGGGTTTTCGCCAGCTCAGCAGGATGAGATCTGGAGACGCTGGCGCGAGGGCCAGTCGTTCAGCTTGATCGGGCGAGCGCTCGGGGCACCGATGCAGCACGCCCGTCGGTTCCTGCACCAAAGCGGGGGCGTCCGCCTCACCCCGCAGCAGCGAGCAGAGCGGCATCTGAGCGGCAGCGAGCGCGAAGAGATATCCCGCGGCATCGCCGCCGGGGAATCCGCCCGGCAGTTGGCCAGGCGACTGGGCCGATCGCCTTCGACCGTCTCCCGCGAAATCGTCCGCAACGGCGGCCGGGACCGCTACCGTGCCGCATCCGCCGATGAGGCCGCCTACGCGCGCGGGCGCCGGCCCAAGCAGGCCAAGCTCGCCCAACGACCGGCTCTGCGCACCCTGGTGGAGGCCAAGCTGGCTCTGTGCTGGTCTCCCGATCAGATCGCAGGGTGGCTGCGACGCCAGTTCCCTGGTGACACCGCCATGCAGATCTCGCACGAAGCGATCTACCTCTCGCTCTACGACCCTCGTCGCCGCCAGGCAATCGACCGCAGCCTCACTCAGCGCCTGCGGTCAGCCCGGCCCATGCGCCGCCCGAAGATCGCCCGCCGGCCTACCGGGCGGGGCATCATCCGCGGCATGGTATCCATCACCGCCCGCCCCGCCGAGGTCGAGGACCGCAAGGTCCCCGGTCATTGGGAGGGCGACCTCGTGATGGGCACCCGGCCCTCGGCGGTCGCCACGCTCGTCGAGCGCACCAGCCGCTACACGACCATCGTCACGCTGCCGGACGGCATCAAGGCCGAGCAGGTCACTCCGCACCTCACCAGGAGCCTCCTCGGCATCCCGCCCCAACTGCGGCGGACGCTCACCTGGGACCGCGGCCGGGAGATCGCCGAGCACCAGGCCATCACCACCGAGACCAGGATGCCGATCTACCTCTGCAAGCCGCAGAGCCCGTGGCAGCGCGGCACCAACGAGAACACCAACCGGCTGCTTCGGCAGTACCTCCCCAAGGGCGCAGACCTCCGCACCTTCAGCCAGGCCGACCTCGACGCCATCGCTCACGAACTCAACCACCGTCTGCGCAAGACCCACGGCTACCGGACTCCGGCAGAGGTCTACGCTGACCTTCTGAACAGCGGTGATGCGCTGACCGCTTGAGCTCGCCATCGTCTGCCGACACTCGGAGCAGTGATCACAAACCCGCAGGTGGGAAGTGTCGACAACTGGCGTCGAGTATCAACGTGGGTGAACGGTGCGTCAGGTAGATTCCGACGTATGCTCTTCGGCTACGGACGGGTCTCGACCGTGGACCAGAATCCCGATCATCAGATCGACGCGCTCCTGCAGCACGGGGTGGAGCGGGGCGATATCCACGTCGACACCGCGAGTGGCGCGAAGGCATCCCGGCCGAAGCTCGACCTCGTGCTGCAGCTGCTGCGGCCCGGCGACACGCTGAAGATCACCCGGCTCGACAGACTCTCCCGCTCCGTCCTGCACCTGGTGACCCTGGGCGCCAACCTGCGCGAGCGCGGCATCGGACTGCACGTGATCGAGCAGGGCATCGACACCTCCACAGTGGAGGGCCGGGCCATGTTCGGAATGCTGTCCGTGCTCGCCGAGCTCCAGCGCGAGCTCATCGTGGCCAACACGATGGACGGCCTGGCCGCCGCACGGGCCCGCGGCCGCAAAGGCGGCCGGCGTCCCAGCCTCACCGAGGACCAGGCCGCGTCGCCCAGCAGCTCTACGACGCCCGGGAAAAGACCGTCCAACAGATCGCCGACCTGTTCGGCGTGCCCCGCTCCACGGTCTACGGCCACCTCGACCGCGAGAAGACCGTGCCGCGGCAGCCCAAGGGCACTGCGCCCGCGAAGCCCTGACCGCTACTTTGCGGCTGGGGCCAGAGATGGTGGCCTGGTGAGCCCAGTGGTCGGCGTCGCGCAGTTCGCCCGGTGCACCGGCCGCGCGGGCCGCTTGATCCAGGAGGACATGGAGCCGGAAGCTCGGCATCGCTGCCTCCTCGTGTTTGTGGGGATGCTGTGGGTGACAGGCAATAGGGCTTCCGGCTTCCGGAGCCCCTCCCTACCCTCCGGTGTCCATGACAACAGAACACGCGCAGCAGTCCCAAGGGCACAACGGACACAGCCGCAGACGCTTCCTGACGGCGACCGGGGCAGCGGTCGCCGGAGTCGTCGGCGGGGTGGCGGTCGGCGCCTTAGGGGCTGCCGGCAGCGCGGCCGCGGCCTCCTCCGGCAAGCGCGTCGCCGTCCTCGGCGGCGGAGTCTCCGGCCTCAGCGCCGCTCACGAACTCGCCGAACGCGGCTACGAGGTCACGGTCTACGAGTACTACGACGCCCTCGGCGGCAAGGCCCGCTCAATGGACGTCCCTGGGACCGGAACGGGCGGCCGCAAGCCGCTTCCCGGCGAGCACGGCTTCCGCTTCTTCCCCGGCTTCTACCGGAATCTGCCGGACACCATGCGCCGCATCCCCTTCCCCGGCAACTCGAACGGCGTCCACGGCAACCTCCGCAGCGGTACGGAGGCGTTGTTCGCGCGCGGCTCCGGCCGCCCGGACCTGCACTTCCCACTCCGCCGGGTCACCACCCCGCCCGCCCCCGGCGACCTCACCCCGTCCTGGATCCGCGACCAGATCCTGTCGGTGCTGGACCTCGCCACTCACCTGCCCGCCAACGAGGCCGCCTACTTCGCCGACCGCCTCCTGGTCCACCTCACCAGCTGCGACGCCCGCCGCGAGGACCAGTGGGAGAAGGTCGCATGGTGGGACTTCATCCGGGCCGGCGAGATGAGCCGCGAGTACCAGGTACTCCTCGGCATCGGCCAGACCCGCAACCTCGTCGCCACCCGCGCCGAGATCGCCTCCACCCGCACCGTCGGCCGCGTCATCATCGAGGCCCTCATCCTGTGGGGCCTGCTCGGCCGCGGCATGGACGGCGACGCGGACATCGACCGGGTACTGAACGCCCCGACCAGCGAGGCCTGGATCGACCCCTGGGAGACGCATCTGCGCTCCCTGAGCGTCGAGTTCGTGCTCGACACCGAGGTCCGGGAGGTGGTGTACGGCGGGGACCGGGTGACCGGCGTACGGGTGGCGGCGCGCGACGGCAGCCGGCAGCCGGCAGCGCACCATCACCGCCGACCACTACGTCTCCGCCCTCCCGGTCGAGCACGCCCGCGTGACCTGGGGCCCGGCCCTGCGCGCCGCCGACCCGCAGCTCGGGCGGTGCGACGCGCTGAAGACGGACTGGATGACCGGCGTGATGTTCTACCTGCGCACGCCCACCCCCGTCGTGCACGGCCACATCAACTGCCTCGACTCACCGTGGGCGGTCACCGGAATCGGCCAAATGCAGTTCTGGGACGTACGGGACTTTTCGCGCGACTACGGAGACGGGCAGGCCCACGAGTGCCTGTCCACGATCATCTCCGAGTGGGACAAGCCCGGCATCCTGTACGGCAAGACGGCCCGTGAGTGCACCAAGGACGAGATCGTCGCCGAACTGTGGGCCCAGCTGAAGGACGGGCTGAACGACTCCGGCAAGACAACACTCAGGGACGAGGACCGGCTCGGCTGGTTCATGGACCCGGCAGTGACCGGCCTCGGCGGCCCCGATCCGCAGAACCGCGAACAACTCCTCATCCACCCCACCGGCACCCTCTACCACCGCCCGTCGGCGAGGACAGCGGTGCCGAACTTCTTCCTCGCGGGCGACTACGTCCGTACGGACGTGGACCTGGCGACCATGGAGGGCGCCAACGAGTCCGCGCGACGCGCCGTCAACGCACTCCTGGACACCGACAATTCGGGCGCCGAACGGTGCCACATCTGGGAGTTGTTCCGGCCGCCGGAGATGGAGCCCCTGAAGCGGGTCGACGAGGTGCGCTATCAGCTGGGGCTGCCCAACACCTTCGACCTGGGGTAGCACCCGGCACCGACCTGCGCCGGAAGGGCCGCTGCCCCGAGCGGCTGCGGCCCTTCAACCGAAACGGCGTGCTGCTGCTAGAGCATCCGCACCGCGCCGGACGGCGGGTCGTACGACAGCGGCTTCCGCTCGCACGAATTCCGCCGGTAGCCCACTTGGGGGAACTGACGACAGGCGGTGCATGGGGTGACGGAATGCTCGGCGAGAGGGATCAGCGTGCAGGCGTACGGCCACCGCTTGCCCTTTGTGGGTGGTTGCCGGTCCCCAGCGGTGCCTGGGGAGCGTGCCGGGGAAAGGACGAACACGACCGGAAAATGATCACAGGAGGCCACCATGGAACAACAAATGCAGTACAGACAAGGCGAAAAGGTGAGGTACCAGAACGACCAGCAGCAGCAATGCGACGGCACGGTGCAGAGCGTCCAGGGGCAGGGCTCAAGCGCTCGCTACACGATCAAAAACCAGAACACCAACCAGAATGAAGAGGTGACCCACACCCGCGTGCAAGGACGCCTTCAGTAACGGCGCGTTGCCCTCGTGCCCTGTTTGAGGCACGGCCGGATTCGAAGTACTGCCCCGGCCCGGCACGGGATGTCGGACCAGGGCCCCGGCAAAGTCGTGGGGTGTCCGGCTTGAGGTAGTTGGTAGAGACGCGCCTGTGCTGGTGGTAGCAGGGCGGGCATGACCGTTTCGGAAGATCATCGAGGTTCTCGAGGCCTTTTTGATCCGTCCGAAGTGAGCCATGCCCGCGTCACCATCATCGCTGATCTCTGCACTGTCATGTCCACCGGCGGGAGTCACCGCGTCCGGCACTGGCGGGCTGCCCACGGCGCTGGCACATCTACCGGATCCACGAGGTCGTCGTGGTGTGCGGCACCGGCTGCCGGTCGTAGTCAGCGCGGCGGTCTGCGCTGTTGTGGCCGACTGCCGCTCCTACACGGCGATCGCCGAATGGATCGACGACGTCCCAGCCGCGACCATGCTCGCCTTGGGTATCAACCCTGATCGCAGGCCGTCCGAGACGATGATCCGCCGCCTGCTGCAAGCACTCGATCCTGACCTACCGACCGCGGCGATCGGTGACTGGCTCACCGGCCGGGCCACGACCACAGAGGAGCCGGCCACGAGACAAGCGATCGCGGTCGACGGCAAGACTCTGCGCGGCTCACGCAGCAGCGGCAGCACTGCCCGGCACGTCCTCGCAGCCTGTGACCAGGACACCAGCGTCGTCCTCGCGAGCACCGACGTCGACCCCAAGACCAACGAGATCACTCGCTTCGCACCGCTGCTCGACCAGATCAGTGACCTGCGCGGCACCGTGATCACCGTCGACGCGCTGCACTGCCAGCGCGATCACGTCACCTACCTCGCCGAACGCGGCGTCGACTGGACGCTGACCGTCAAAGGCAACCAGCCCACCCTGCACCAGCAATTGGCCGGCCTGCCCTGGCGGGCCGTCCTGGACGTCACCCGCGAGGCCGGCCGCGGACACGGCCGCCGCGAGATCCGCACCCTGAAGATCCTGACCGTCTCCACCGGCATCGACTTCCCGCACGCCGCCCAGGCCATCCAGATCCGCCGCCGGCGGCACCGTTTGGACCAGCCGAGACGCTTCACCACCGAGACCGTCTACGCGATCACGAACCTGCACGTGCACCAGGCCCGGCCAGCACAGCTCGCCGTGTGGATCCGCCGCCACTGGCACATCGAGAACCAGATCCACTGGGTCCGCGATGTCACTTACG
>NZ_JAGXJM010000833.1:0-225 GCF_019091445.1 Streptomyces sp. GbtcB7 | reverse complement strand
CCCGGCCTTCGCCCCCGAACTGACCGGCTCCACCGACCCGTTCACGGTCCACACCCGCTGGATCGAGACCGAGTTCGTCAATGACATCCCGGCCTTCACCAACCCCGCCGAGGCGGCGGAGGCGGAGGACGAGCCGGGCCGCGAGTCCGTCGTCGTCGAGGTCGGCGGCAAGCGCCTCGAGGTCTCGCTGCCGTCCTCGCTGGGCATGTCCCTGGCCCGCACCGG
>NZ_JAGXJM010000832.1:0-228 GCF_019091445.1 Streptomyces sp. GbtcB7 | reverse complement strand
ATTAGGTTCAACTGCCTAAAATCCTAATCTGGCTTCTTGTATCCATCACTAATCAAATTTTTTGCTCTTCCTGCCAACAATGCAATTCAAACAGGTCAAAAGGGATCACCATGCCCCTCATGGATCCTACCAGAGAGAAATATTATCTCTGTTTAAGTGAAAAATGTACCGGATATGGGAAACTTTGTCAAGGTTGGCCACAACAATCTGAAACTAATTCAATAAAGT
>NZ_JAGXJM010000831.1:0-228 GCF_019091445.1 Streptomyces sp. GbtcB7 | reverse complement strand
CTACGGTGCGTACAAGCCCAGTAGTCCGTCGGCGCACAGATCGTCGGCGAGCTCCCTGATCTGATTCAATTACATCCGCAATTTCGCCGCGATCTCCGCCAGCGAATGCGGCTGGCGGCAGCCCGTGATGGTGTCGCGATGGTGGTCGAAGACGAACGCGTCCGGCGTGGCCAGACCGAGATCCGGCGCGACGCCCTCCGCTTCGATAGGAACCGTCGGCACCAGACT
>NZ_JAGXJM010000830.1:0-228 GCF_019091445.1 Streptomyces sp. GbtcB7 | reverse complement strand
ATCTGCTGATCATCGGCATCGTGCTGCTCGGGGCCGTGGGGGCCATCCCCTACGCCCGATGGTCCCGGCGGGCCGCCCGTCGCCCCACCCGCTGCGGGGGGGCAACGGGCGCCCGCACGTCCGGCACGCCGGGGAATTCGCGCCACCGTACCCGTCCATCGGCCCCGGGCCAGGGGGATCCTGGCGATACCGAGGGTACTTGGTACACCGGCTTCGATCCCCGTGCCG
>NZ_JAGXJM010000829.1:0-228 GCF_019091445.1 Streptomyces sp. GbtcB7 | reverse complement strand
CCGCGGCCCCCGCCGCCCTCACCCCCCCCGCCGGCTGGACCTCGTCCGCCATCGGCGCGCACGGCCCCGCGCTGCGCTACTTCGTGCAGGCGCTGCGGCTGCCGCAGGCGGCCGGCGACCGGGCGTAGGGCTCGTACGTCCTGGTCACCATGGGCCGGCAGGCGGTCTACCCCGGCCCCGGGCGCGGGGCCGGGCAGCTCGCCCGGGCCGCGCACCGGGGGGTCGGCT
>NZ_JAGXJM010000828.1:0-228 GCF_019091445.1 Streptomyces sp. GbtcB7 | reverse complement strand
TCCACCAACCCACTGACCCGAATGCTCGAACCCGCCGAATGGGCCGCTGCGGGGATTCCGCTGCTGCGCAAGCCCCGGGAGGTCGCCAGCGGATTGCACGCACGGCACCGGCCGAGACCCACGACCGCCATCGTGGCCGCCCACGACGCGGACGAACGGCTGCGGGCGAGCGCCCCGTTCACCCGGCGGTCGGCGCCGGCCGACGGCTGGATGTTCCGCAACTCCCTG
>NZ_JAGXJM010000827.1:0-228 GCF_019091445.1 Streptomyces sp. GbtcB7 | reverse complement strand
GCCCTATGAGTAGTGTTTCCATTCTCTCCGGTAGTGATTTCACTCTTTCCAGTAGTCAGTAGTAGCAAGTTCCTAGGGAAAAGATAAGGGTGATTAGCATTGAATCAATTCCCGTTAGCAGCAGTATTGGTCTTGCCAACAGTGACTCAATTCCCAGTTAGAAGTTATAATATTAGAAGCACTAGTGAAAGCCTTAGTTCTTGCCCAAAGGATTCTGATTATAGGTTT
>NZ_JAGXJM010000826.1:0-228 GCF_019091445.1 Streptomyces sp. GbtcB7 | reverse complement strand
GGTATGAGCGCGCACGCTCTCGACCACGATCACGACCGTGACCACGTTCACGACCTCGACACCCTCGCCGCCGTGGCGCGGGCCGCCCTGGGGCGCGAGATCGACCGGGGCGGGGCCTGGGCCGCCGACCCGGTGTGGCGGGCGGTGTCCGGGGAGGTCCCGCGCCACCTCTACGCGCCGTACTACTACGTCGGTGCCGTGGGGGGCTTCGGGTGGGGGGGGGCGGTG
>NZ_JAGXJM010000825.1:0-228 GCF_019091445.1 Streptomyces sp. GbtcB7 | reverse complement strand
CGCGGAGCCCCCGCCCGAGCCCAAGGACGAGACCGCGGCGGAACCGGGGGGCGCGGGGGGTCCGCCGGGCACTGCCGTGAACCCGGCGAACCCGGCGACCCCGGCGGCCCCGCGGGCGACCCGTCGACCCAGGCCACACGCAACGGCACCGGCCGCGGCACCGGCACCGGCCCCGCGGCTCTCGGCGTCACGCTGTCCGCTGACCGCTGACCGCTGACAGATAACCGC
>NZ_JAGXJM010000824.1:0-228 GCF_019091445.1 Streptomyces sp. GbtcB7 | reverse complement strand
GGCGCCGGCGATGGAGCCGGACTTGTAGGCGGCCGGGGTGATCTTGTTGACCGTACGGACGACCGAGACGTCGCCCTTGCCGCTCTGCGCGTCGACCCTCCAGCCCTGGTCCGCGATCCAGTTGAGGAACGCCCCGTCCTGCGTGTTGCCGGGCTGCGGGGTCGCGAACTTCTTGCCCTTGACGTCCTTCAGGGACTTGATCTTCTTCGGGGTCACCCCGAGCTTCAC
>NZ_JAGXJM010000083.1:0-12888 GCF_019091445.1 Streptomyces sp. GbtcB7 | reverse complement strand
GGCAACCGGCCGGCCGCACCCGCCGCACCAGCGCCGACGGCCTCGAGTTGCGCTTCGCCGTCATCTACCTCGCCGGCTTCCTGCTCACCCTCGAACTCCTGCCGTTGCTGCGCGCGTCAGCGCCGGCCCGCATCGTCAACGTCGCCTCCATCGGCCAGCACCCGCTCGACTTCGAGAATCTGATGCTGGAGCGCGACTACGACGGCATCCGAGCCTACGGCCAGAGCAAGCTCGCCCAGATCACGTCCGGCTTCGAACTCGCCGCACGCCTGCCCGCCGACGAGGTCACGGTCAACAGCCTGCACCCCGCCACCTACATGCCGACCAAGATCGTCCTCGCCGAGATCGGATACAGCATCGACACGCTGGAAGAAGGAGTGACCGCCACCCACCGGCTCGTCACCGATCCGGTACTCGCCGGTACCACCGGGCACTTCTACGACCGCACCCGCGACACACGCGCTCATGCCCAGGCATACGACAGCGCGGCCCGACTGCACCTGTGGCAGGCGAGCCTGCAACTCACCAAAGCCGAGAGTCCCCTGTGTTGAGTGCCGCTGGAGCGGAGGCCGTGGGCAGGGCCGCCATCCTGCCCGATGCTTGCAGGGCCAAGGGCCGCAGAGTACGGCCCGTCGCGATCCACTTCTCGTGATCGGCCCGTCTGCATGCCCGTTGCCGCCGCCTGTCCAATCGTCCTGACCGCCTCCGAGCGGCACCGGCTGAAGAAGGCGTCCTACGGTCACAAGACCGAGCACCAGGCCCGGCAACGTGCCACCGTCGTGCTGCATGCGGCCCGCGGGTGCTCCAACGCACGCATCGCCCGCGAGACCGGGCTGCACATAGACACCGTGCGGACCTGGCGCGGCCGCTTCGCCGACGGCGGGCTGCCGGCCCTGGCCGACCGCAAGCGCAGCGGGCGCCCCGCACGGTTCACCCCCGGACAGGTCGCCGAGGCCAAGGCGCTGGCCTGCCAACTCCCCGCCGAGACCGGCGTGCCGCTCTCGCGCTGGTCGTGTCCGGAGTTGGCCGCCGAGCTGACCGCACGCGGGATCACCGACAGCATCTCGGCGTCCACGGTGCGACGTTGGCTGCGCCAGGACGCGATCAAGCCCTGGCAGTAGCGGTCCTGGATCTTCATCCGCGGCCCGAACTTCCGCGCCACGGCCCAGCGGGTCCTCGACTTGCGCGCCCGTACCTTCGACGGCGAACCGCTGGGCGAGGACGAGTACGTCATCTCCAGCGACGAGAAGACCTCCATTCAGGCGCGCTGCCGCTGCCACCCGACCCTGGCGCCGGGGCAGGCCCGGACGATGCGCGTCAACCACGAATACGACCGCGGCGGCGCGTTGGCCTACCTGGCCGCCTACGACGTCCATCAGGCGAAGGTCTTCGGCCGCTGCGAGCCGAAGACCGGCATCGTGCCCTTCATGAACCTGGTCACCCAGATCATGAGCACCGAGCCCTACGCCAGTGCCAGACGCGTCTTCTGGATCGTCGACAACGGCTCCTCTCACAGGGGGAAGAAGGCCATCGACCGCCTGACCACAGCGTTCCCGAACGCGGTCATGGTCCATACCCCCGTCCACGCCTCCTGGACAAACCAGATCGCGATCTTCTTCTCCATCGTCCAACGCAAGGTCGTCTCGCCCAACGACTTCACCGACCTGACCCAGATCCGGGACCGGCTCCGAGCACTCGATGACCACTACAACGCGACGGCCCAGCCGTTCCCGTGGAGGTTCACCACTCCGACCTGGACGATCTGCTGACCAGACTCGACCGGCACACACCCGCCGATCGACAGGAAGAATCCTCCGTCGCGCTGGCAGCTTGATCAACCCCTGAAGGACTTCGAGAGCCGACCACTAAGAAGCCGTATCTCAACTGATCATGGAACGTGCGGTTCGAACAGGTTTCCCGCCTGGGTGATCTTCCCGTCGTACGCGCATGAGGACAGGGCCTCTCGGTAGCTCGGGGATGCGAATCTGACCGAGCAGTGCCGGGAGGCGCTGGTGTCCTTGTTGTACGTGTCCGAGCCCGTCCAGTCCAACTCGGCTGCCCCATCGTGTGATTGTCTCGCGCCGACGACATGACAGGGTTCGTGGTGCTCCCCAGACGCTGGGTGGCAGAGCGCACATTCGCATGGCTGATGAACTCTCGCCGCCTGGCCCGGGACTACGAGACGTTGCCGACCAGCAGCGAGGCGGTGATCCGGTGGTCGATGGTCACCCGGATGAGCCGGCGTCTGGCACGGCCACGGGCCGCCGACCGGCACTGAACATCCCCGACGCCTCCAGGAAGAGCCATCCGCCAGGCGCCTGGCCTTCGAACGCACCCCCTCGACCTTCGCCGGCGTCGTCCCAAGGCCCAGCTCCACCGCGATCTCCCTGGCCTTCACCGGTCCCTTGCCCGCGGACCGCCGCTCCTCCAGCATGTCCAGAATCCGCTGGTAGTCGGGCGCGAGCACGGTCACCGGCAGCCCGTCCCGCCAAGGCGGCACCACCGACCCCGGCACTGGTGAGGGCGCCGTTTCCTGCGCCGTCCTGGTCACGGCAGTCGTCTCGGCGGCGGACACGGCCAGGGCCTCGACCAGTTCCTCCCGCGCGATCACCCGCCGATCCAGCTCGATCTCCGCGGCCTCCAACACCTCAGCCAACCGCGCGACTTCCTCCCGCAGACCCTCCATCCGCACACGGGCCGCCGCCTCCCGCTCCTCCAGCATTCCCAGCACCGACGCCACCGCGCACCCCTCGGTCATGAAGCGGACACAAGACGCCACATGCCTCCCTCACCCCGAGCGAAACCATGCCTGAGCAGGCGAAATCACGGGATCACGTTCGGTTGAGATACGGCTTCTAAGGGCTCTGGGCTCTGGGCTCTGAGTTACGGCACAGTACTCGCCGCCGAGGGCAGCCGAAGGGCTTCCGGTCGAGCTGGGAAGGAAAGTCTGTGCGTGATCTCCGGCGGCCGGCTTGACACCACCCGGGGAGCGGCTCGCTCGGTTCGTCCATGAGCCGCCAACCTGGCCACTTTTGCCCTCTTTATGAAGGATAGGGGTTGGCGTAAAGGTGACTTGACGCCTGGTGGACAGGGCAAACTGCTGACCTCGGCACTTGACGGCACCACGCTGTCCTCCCATGAGAGACATGAACAACAGGTGGCGCCGCGGGATCCGCCCTCCCCGGCCTCGGCATACGGTGGCAGCCGCCGCCTTCGTGGCGCTCGTGGCCGGTCTGACCGCCGCCCCCGGCGCCGCTCAGGACCTCGGCCCGCACACCGGGCGAACGGAAGCCGCCGCGCAGACCGGAGCGGCCCGGTCGCCGATCACCTCCCGGCATCAGCTCACCCTGATCACCGGCGACCGCGTCACGCTGGAGACGGACACCTCGGGCAAGCAGAGTGTGTCGGTCGAGCCCGCCGAGGGCCGCGAACGAGTCGCGTTCATCAAGCGCCAGGCCGGTCGCGACTGGACGGTCATACCCGCCGACACGCTCCCGCTGCTCGCGACGGGCCGCCTCGACAAGGCGCTGTTCAACGTCTCCGCCCTGGTCCGGGGCAAGTACGCGCAGCGGTCGAGCCTGCCGCTGATCGTCGAGTACGCCGGGGACGCGGGCACCGCCCGGCGACAGCTGACCGCCGCCGGTGCCGACACCGTCCGCCCCATCGGAGGGACCCCCTTCGCGACCCTCGGCGAACACCGCGCGGACGCCGCCGGGTTCTGGAAGGGCATCGCCCCCGGCCGGGCGGACGCCACGTCCTTCGGAGCGGGTGTCCGCCGGGTCTGGCTGGACGGCCACTCAAGGATCCAGCTCGACAGGACGGTGCCGCGCATCGGGGCCCCGCACGCCTGGGAGAAGGGCTACACCGGCACCGGCGTCAAGGTCGCCGTGCTCGACACCGGTTACGACCCCAACCACCCGGACCTCAAGGGCCTCGTCACCAAGTCCGCGAACTTCACCACCGAGCCGAACACCGACGACCTGAACGGTCACGGCACCCATGTGACCTCCACGGTCGCCGGTTCCGGCGCGGCCTCCGGCGGCCGCTACAAGGGTGTGGCACCCGGTGTGCAGATCCTGTCCGGCAAGGTGTGCACCGCGGACGGCAACTGCGACAACTCCGACATCGTCGAGGGCCTGGCCTGGGCCGCCCAGCACGGCGCCAAGGTGATCAACCTCAGTCTGGGCGACACGGACACACCGGAGACCGACGCCCTTGAGGCCATGGTCGACACTGTGACCCGTGACTACGGCACGCTGGTTGTGGCCGCGGCCGGCAACAGCGGTCCCGGCAAGGTCTCCTCGCCCGCCTCCGACGACCGGGCGCTGGCCGTCGGCGCGGCCGAGGACGACGACGACCTCGCCGTCTTCAGCTCGGTCGGCCCGCGGGTGGGCGACTCCGGCCTCAAGCCGGACATCATCGCCCCCGGCGTCAACGTCGTCGCCGCGAGGGCGGGCGGCACCACCGCCGATGACGGCTATGTCGCGATGAGCGGCACGTCCATGGCCACGCCCCATGTGACCGGAGCCGCCGCCATCCTGTTCCAGGAGCACCCGGACTGGACGGCGGAGCAGGTCAAGCGCCAGCTGATGCAGTCGGCGACCGGCGCCAAGGAGCACGGCGCCTACTTCCAGGGCGCCGGACGCGTCGACGTCGCCCGGGCGGTCGACCAGGACGTCACCGCCGACACCACCGCACTGGACTTCGGGCTGATCCGCTGGACGGACGGCAAGCGTCCCCCGGTGACCAAGACCATCACCTACCGCAACCCAGGCGCCGCGCCGGTCACCCTTCAGCTGAGGGACAACCCGAGCAGCGGGAAGAAGGACGTGCCCGCTCCCGCCGGCCTGTTCCGGCTCAGCGCCGACACGGTCACCGTGCCCGCGCACGGAACGGCGGCCGTCACGCTCACCGCGACCCCGGAAGCCACCACGACGTACGCCGCCTACAGCGGTGTGGTGACCGCGAGCACCGCGGACCACCAGGTGTCGGTGCGCGTCCCGTTCGGCATGGACGTCGAGCAGCCGTCCTACGACCTGCGCATCGGCATGAAGAGCCGCACGGGCGCCGCCCCCGACAACGCCTACCTGCTGGTCAACTCGGCCGACGGCAAGGCGTACGAGGTCGAGGCGCTCGGCAAGAGCAGCACCGTGGTGCGACTACCGAAGGACACCTACTCGGTGAGCGGCTTCTACTTCGACGCCTCCTTCACCGAGGGCACCATCGTCGGCGTGCCGAAGGTCGTGATGAGCGCCGACCGACAAGTGACCCTCGACGCCCGGAAGGCGAAGCCCGTCACGGTGTCGGCACCGAGCCGCTCCGCGCGCATCATGTCGGCCGAGATCGGCACGATCAGCATGGCCGACCAGCTTCTCTCGGTCACCATGTACAACGCGATCGGCACGGACCACATCGACGGTGTGTACGCGGTGCCGACGGCCCAGTACAAGGACTCGAAGTTCACGTACCTCGTCACCAGCGTCTGGGGCGACCCGTCCGGCGCAGACGGGAACCCCGCCTCGGTCTACTACCTCACGCGACCGGTGCACGGCGCCATTCCGGCGGATCCCGCCTACAACCCCCGCAAGTCGGAGCTGGCCAGGGTGAACACCACGTTCGCCGCCACCACGCCGGGAACCACGGCCACGCGCATCGTGTGGACGTACGTCGGCAACGTCCGCTTCAGCGGCCGGGCGATGGAGGGAATTCCGGTCCCTGCCCGGCGCGTCGACTACTTCTCGGCGGGCGACGGCCTGCGCTGGCAGACGGCCTTCGACCAGAACAGCTTCCTCGACCCGGACGCGCACGGGCAGAGCTACCTGAGCGACCTGCACGGCTACAAGGCCGGCTCCCAGGTCGAGGAGCGCTGGAACGGCGGGATCCAGGCCGTGGGCCTCTCGTCCCAGATGGCCGCCTTCCGAGAGGGCGACACGATGTACCGGCCCTTCCAGTCGGCCGCGAACGGCAACCTCGACCTGGTGGCCGACACCACGTCCGGCCTGCCCGAGGTGAAGTTGTGGCGCAACGGCGAGCTGGTCTCCCAGGACTGGAGCATGAGCGACGTCCCGGCCGACGCCGCCCCCGCCGACTACCGTCTGACGGTCGAGCACAACCGTGACATGGCCCCCAGCTCCGTCTCCACGAGTGTGCGGGCGGAATGGCGGTTCCGGTCGCAGAGCACGGCGACCCGGCAGGCGCTGCCGCTGTACGCGGTCCGTATGTCGCCGAAGCTGGACGAGTGGAACCGGGCCGAGGCCGGCCGCAAGCTCGACATCCCGGTCCTGATCCAGCGGACGGCCGGCGCCCCGGCGTCGCCCATCCGCGTCTTCACCACCGAGGTCTCCTTCGACGAGGGGAAGACCTGGCAGTCGGTGCGGGTCAAGGGCTCCGGCATGGAGCGCACCGTTACCGTGGAGCACCCGCGCCGCGCCGCGGGCGGCTCGGTCAGCCTGCGTGTCCACGTCGAGGACGCGACGGGCAACTCCTTCAACGAGACCGTCATCAAGGGCTACCTGCTCAAGTAGCCGCCTTCGCGGAGTAGTCACGTCCTCGAGTAGCTGCTTCCGCGAGTAGCACAGCCCGGCCGCAGCGGCCGGACGAACGGGGACAGGGCCCGCCGAACACGTCCGGTGGGCCCTGTTCGTGTGCGTTGCGGCGTCCGCCGTGCTCAGAGCCAGTCGCGGCGGGCCGCGTGCCAGCCCAGCTGCATACGGGTCGCGACGCCCGCCAGGCTCATCAGGCCCTGGACGCGCCGCTGGACGGTGCGCTTGCTGACCCGCAGCTGTCCGGCTATCGCCTCGTCCGTCATGCCGGCGACCATCAGGGAGAGCAGGTGCCGGTCCTCCCCGACCGGCGAGGCGGCATCCGTGGTGCCGGCGCCGCCGATCTGGCCCTCCTCGGTCACCCGGAGCGGGGCACCGATCTCCCAGTGGTGTTCGAACAGGGCGATGAGCGCGTCCAGCAGGCTGCTCTCCCGCACCACCGCGGCCCGCAGTTCCCGGGGGTTGCGGGACGTGCCCGAGGCGGCCAGCGGCAGGATGGCCACCGAGCGGTCGGCGATCGCCATCCGCAGCGGCAGCAGAGGCACCGCCCGGGCGACCTCTCCGGCGCACACGCCCTTGACGACGTAGTCCACCGAGTCGGGGTCGTCGAAGTACGCCTGCTCGTACAGGGCCCTGTAGAGCACGCCCCGGTCCAGCGCGTCGAACTCCTCCTGATTGCTCTCCGGTGACATGGCCACGTACTGGGCCTTCACGAACCACATCATCTCGCGGCCGGCGCCGTGCTGGAGCTGGCGCAGATGCTGGCGCAGTGCCGCCGCGCCGGTGATGATCTCGACGGCCTCGCCCGTGCTCCGGGCCCATGCGCTGCGGCGGTGTGTCTCCGCCAGTTCGTAAACGGCGGCCCGGGTCTGTTCCAGGGCGTCGAAGTGGCGTTGGAGCCGGGGCATAAGGGCCACCTGCGGCGGCACGGCCGTGAACCATTCGGGACTGTCCTCGGCCGCCGACGCCAGGCCCTTGCGCTCCAGCGCGCGCAGCAGCAGCCGCGCGGTCACGACGTCGAGGGCCGAGCGGCCGGAGATGTCCTGAGCGGACGCCGTCCCGGTGGCGACCAGAAGGCGGTACACCTCGCTCTCGTCGGCCGTCAGGCCCACCGTCTCCAGCATGTCGCCACCTTTCTCAGCATCCGGGCCGCCTCCGCCCGGGTTTCCGCGGGGGGAACGCGGTCGTCCCGGCGGATGATTCCACCAGCCCCTGCAACCAGGCACCACGACGGTTGTCACCGGCGATCTGGTTCACCGTGACGGGGCGGTGCCGTCAGCACATCCGGTGGCCCCCGGGCGGGGCCGCTCGAGTGTCACAGACTGTGGGCCACGGGGTGGCGAGGTTCGTACAGCGGCAGTTCGGCGCCACTGGGCAGACGCACCGCCGTCAGCCTGCCCCAGCGCTGTTCGCTGACCGGGCGGGCGATCTCGACGCCCCGCGTACGCAGTTCCCCGAGCTGGGCGTCGAGGTCGTCGCACATCAGACAGAACTCGTGCTGGGGGGGGCGCCCTCGGTGGGGTGTACGGCGATCTCTGCCGGGGGCAGCTTGAAGATCAGCCACCCGCCGCCCGCGTCGACACCGGGGAAGGCGAGGACGTCGCGGATGAAGGCGCGGTCGGCCTCCGCGTCCTGGCTGTAGAGGATGACGTGGGCGCCGTTGATCAGGCCGGACCTTCGTTTCGCTGAGGTGGGGACCGTTCGGTCTACGGGGTCGTCACCGGGCCCGACTGGTCCCAGCCGGGTACGAGGTCGTCACGGTGGACATCTTCCCCGTGGACCCGCTCGCCGCAGGTCTCGCACACCGTGTGGGTGACGAGTTCGTGATCCCGGTGCCGGATCCGGCCGGGCGGTGCGGTGACGACCCAGCGGTCGCCCCAGCCGATCAGCTCGCGGGTGATGGCCCCCAGATCGCGCCCGGCCTCCGTCAGGTAGTAGCCGCTGTAGCGGGCGTCGTCCGGCAGCGGGCGCCGTTCGAGGACGCCGCTCTCCACCAGCGCCTTCAGGCGCGCGGCGAGCCGGTCCGTGGGAGCGCCGGTGTTCCTGGCGATCTGCCGGAAGCGGTGGTTGCCGAGCATGACCTCGCGGATCGCCGGCAGGGCCCAGCGGTCACCGATGATCTGGAGCGCCGCGGCGAGGGAGCACGGGCGCCCCGCCATGTCCCGGGGATCGATGCGTGTGGTCATTGTCCCAGTATCACCCGGCAGGGTTTGATTTCCAAATCACCCTGTGCTTGGGTTGCGCCATGTCCATGCTGCTTCGATTTTCAAAGCACCCTCGGGCGGCTGCCGCAGTCGTCCTGGTGGCCGTCTTCATGACCAACCTGGATCTGCTGATCGTCAACGTCGCGCTGCCCGCCGTGGGAGAGGACTTCTCCGGGGGCGGCGGCGCAGCGGGCCTCGGATCGCTGTCCTGGGTCCTCAACGCCTACGCGATCACCTTCGCCGCGCTGCTGGTGGTGGCCGGGCGTGCCGGTGACCGCATAGGGCAGCGGCCGGTCTTCCTCGCCGGGATCGCCGTCTTCACGCTCGCGTCGCTGGGCTGTGCCCTGGCCCCGAACCTGGGAACCCTCATCGTGGCCCGGGTGGTGCAGGCCGTAGGGGCGTCGGCCCAGATCCCGACCTCCCTAGCCCTGCTGCTGGCGGCGGTGCCGGCCGAGCGCCGCACCCAAGCCACCCGCGGCTGGGCCGGGGTCGGCGGACTCGCCGCGGCCGCCGGGCCCGTCGCCGGTGGCCTGCTGACCGAGGTGGACTGGCGGTGGGTCTTCGCCGTCAACCTGCCCATCGGCATCGCGGCGCTCGTCGTCGGCCGATCCGCGCTGCCGAAGCCGGCCGCGCGGGAGACCGGGCCGCTGCCCGACCTCCTCGGCGCCCTGCTGGTCATCGTCTCGATCGCGTCGTTGTCCGGGGCACTGGTGCAGGCACCCGACCAGGGCTGGACGAGCGGCGAGACCCTACTGCTGCTGGCCGTCGCCGTGATCGGCGGCGCCGCGTTCGTGCTCCGGTCCCTGCGGCACCCCCGTCCGCTGTTCGAGCTGGACCTGCTGCGGCTGCCGCGCTTCGGTGCGGCGAACGCGGGCAGCCTCCTGTTCGGCGTGGCCTTCTCGATCATGCTGCTGTCGAACGTGCTGTGGTGTCAGGAGGTCTGGCACTGGAGCGCGCTGCGCACCGGTCTCGCCCTGGCCCCCGGCCCCGCGCTCGTGCCGGTCGTCACCGTGCTGACCACCCGCGCCGCGCAGCGCTTCGAGCAGGGACCGCTGATCGCGGCGGGCGGCGTGCTGTTCGCCGGTGGCATGGTCTGGTTCGCGATCTTCGCGTCGGTCACACCGGACTACGTGAGTGAGCTGCTGCCCAGCCAGCTGCTGACCGGTGCGGGAGTGGGCCTGGCCCTGGGCACACTGGTGGCCGCCGGCGTGCATGCGGTACCGGGACACCGTGCGGCGACCGGGTCGGCGCTGGTCAACTCAGTGCGCCAGATCTCGGCCACGATCGGCGTCGCCGTCCTGGTCGCGGTCGTCGGCTCCCATGTCGACGCCACCGCGCACCACGCCTTCCGGGTCGTCTGGTACACGGCCGCGGCGCTGAGCCTGGTCACCTCGGCGGTCGGGGCGCAGCTCAGCCGAGGGCGGGGCCAGGGCCCCGAGCGGACGGGACCCGCCGCGCCGAAGGAAGCCGAGGCGACGGGGCGGGCTCTGCCGCAGACACTCTGACCGGCCGCTGCCCGGCGCGTGAGAGCTGTTCGCCGCCCGGGACGCCGGACGGGCGAGCAGCAGATGGTGCCTCGCACGTGCACTGGGACACGCCAACTTGCGGGACGGAGGTAGACGGGCCCACGGCCTTGGGATCGCCTTGACCGACGTGGAGTTCGCCGACTTCTCCATCGACCAAACAGGGCGCGAGCACGCTGGCACAGCCTGCCAGGCCGGTCGCGTACAAAAGGGTCCTGTCGGCCGCAGCAAGCAACGGAGCACTGTCAGTGGTGAGTGGCAGCATCGGGCGCATGACGGACACCACGGCATTCGACTGGCGGTCCTTCCTGCTCAGGTGGAGCGGGGAGTGGGCAGATTCCCTGCCGGACGGCGAGACGCGGGGCGAGGACGACGCGACCGCCCGGCAAGCGCGGTGGCTGGGGTTCCCGCCCGCGTCGGAGGAGCGGATCGCAGCCATGGAGGAGCGCCTCGGCCGACGGATGCCCCCGTCGTACCGGGAGTTCCTCAAGGTCAGCGACGGGTGGCGGCACGCGGGCGGGTTCGTGTGGCTGCTGGCGGGGACCGAGGACGCGCACTGGCACAACAACGAGTCAGGACTCGCGGACATGTTCGAGGAGTACCTGGACGAGGACGCCGGGCCCGAGGAGCGGCGGGAGGCGGACGTCTGGCGGCGGCTGCGTACACGGCGGCCGGACCGTTCGGGGAGAGGGTCGAGCGGGCGCGGGAGCTGGCGCGGTGGGGAGACACCGACGGGGCATGGCGGACGCTGATAAATGCTCTGCCCCTGTGGGAGCCGCTGGGACCGGACCACCTGGCGCCGCTGGGGTGGGTGGCCGACCCGGTGCTCGGGCCGCTGCTGACCCCGGAGCGGGGCCGGGAGCTGCTGTCCACGCCGAGGGGCGGGCAGGCGGGTGAGGCACCGAGGCCGGCGGCCGGGCTCGACCCGAGCGACCTGGCGTGGCTCGCGGAGCCGGACCTGGGCAACAACCGCACGTCCTACCGGTTCGTCCTGGTGGAGGGGGTCGAGCCGGAGGAGTTGCCCGGACGTCTCGCGGACGGGGACGGGGACGGCACCGTGCTGAACGAACCCACGACACTCTGGGAGGCGCGCCACAGGTCGCCGCACAACCAGAGGGAGTTCTCGTCCTACGACGACAGGGCTCTCATGGCGGTCGGCCGGACCGGCACCGGTTGGAGCTTCGCCTTCGACGGCGATCCCGCCCCGTTCGACCAGCGTCGGTTCGTCTCCCCGGCCGCGGCCGCCAGCGCGGGCACCCGTGCGGTGGTGGTGTGGAGCGGCCTGAGGACATGGCACGGGGAACCGTTCTTCCACCTTTCGGTGGCGCAAGACGGTGCCGAGCAGTACGCATTCACGTACGTGGACAGGGAGATCCGGCAGAGCGGGGAGATACCGCGGGCGCTGAACCCGAGCCGGTTCTTCGGCGCCCTGGAGGACGGGGCCGAGGTGGAACGGTCGCTGCTGGAAGCGGTGGCCGGGGAGTTCGGTGCGTCTCTGCCCCGTCATGCCATCACGAACGGGCGGCTGCACACATTCACCACCCGTTCATGGACGCGGCCGCCGAGAGACGGCGAGACATACGCGGTGATCCGCATGCACCGGGCAGCCGCGCGCCCGGCGGACGGCGAACGGACGGGAGAGGACGGGCCGGGGAGCAGGTAGAGAGCGGCCAGGCTGCGCACATTCTCAATACGGTGAGAGTCGAGAGCACGTAGACCTGGGATGTCGGAGGACGATCACCGGCTACCGGATCGACCGCCCGATCGGGATGCTCTCCGTCATCGGCCACACCAGCCAGGGCGTGAGCGGTCCGACCAACTTCGTCATCGACCCCAGTGGACGACGGCTCTACGTCAACAACAGCACAGCCGACAGTGTCGCCCAGTTCGCCGTCGGGCCCGAGACGGGCGAGCTGACGCCCGCCGGCCGGATGCCACTTAAGCCCTTGTCTTAACCAGCATGCCGGTGGTTCTCGGCCTCCCTCCGGTGTCCAGCCATGGTCTGGACTACTGCGTCGGCCTGGGGCGTCAGGGTCAGCTGTCCGATGTGGGTTTCGATGGCGCTCGCTTCGATCAGGAACGGCCGGTCGAACTGCCAGAAGATCTCCGTCACATCGCGTGCCTGGGTCTCGAACAGGCACGCGGTCCGCAGGGCGAGCTTGGGTACTGCGCTCACGCGCGTGCGGCCGTCGAGGGCCGCTGCGGCGGCGTACTGTCGGCCGGTCAGAGGCTTGGGAGAGGGCAGGTTCCACGCCCGTCCCCGTGACGCCTCGCTGTCGGCCGGCATCACGAGTGCCCGCGCGAGATCCGGCAGGTAGTGCAGGGCGAGCGGTCGGTCGAGCTTGCCCGGCCAGAACATGCGCCTCCCGGCGACCGCCCGCGCGAACAGGGTGTTCCCGGGGACCGGGATCAGCCCCCAGGGGGCCGGGGCCGTAGTAGTCGGCACCCCGGCCGCCGCAGCGGAGCCTTGCCGCCCGGCAAAGACCCCTTCGCTGCATGGGGCTGCCCACCATGAACGCCGGTCCGGCCGGCCCGAAGACGGCCGGATACAGTACGCGAGACGGCAGCCTGGTTTGCGAGGGGAAGCGTGACCGACACCAGCGACACCCGATCCGCCGA
>NZ_JAGXJM010000823.1:0-228 GCF_019091445.1 Streptomyces sp. GbtcB7 | reverse complement strand
GGAGCCGGGGCCCGGCCCGGGGGGTGAGGGGGTGCAGCCCCGCAGGGGAACCGCGGGCAGGCCACGGGGAACCGGGGCGCAGCCCTCAGGGGGTGGGGCGCAGCCCACAGGGGGTGTAGGGGCGCAGCCCCGCCGGGGTCGAAAGGGCGCAGCCCCCAGGGGGTCCAGGGACGCAGCCTCGCCAGCGATCCGGGGGCGGGGCCCCGCAGGGGGGGCAGGGCCGGAGCC
>NZ_JAGXJM010000822.1:0-228 GCF_019091445.1 Streptomyces sp. GbtcB7 | reverse complement strand
CGGAGCGGGAGGTTCGGGTGAAGCCCCCCGTGGGCGAGAACCGGACGGTGAGCGTTGATGGCGTCATCGATCAGACGGTTGACCACGGCTTTGGGGTCCTTCGACATGTTGGGTCCTCTCCAGGAAGGTGACTGCCGGAAACATTGCCATGTGCTGCTGGTGCCGCCGCAGCCAGACGAGCGCGCGCGGCAGCGTGGATCTCGGATGGTCCCCGAGGCCACTCGAGCC
>NZ_JAGXJM010000821.1:0-228 GCF_019091445.1 Streptomyces sp. GbtcB7 | reverse complement strand
ACCACACGGCCCTCCACGTCCAAGCCGACCCTCTCGACGAGCAGCAGGATCAGCGTCTGCTCGCGCTCGTCGTGTCCACCGCCGAGGCCGGCTCCACGGTGGCGGCCGACCGCGTCGATCCCGTCGACGAAGACGATCGCCGGAGCGTTCGCCTTGGCCTGCTCGAACAGGTCCCGGACTCGGGAGGCACCGACACCGACGAACATCCCGACGAAGTCGGAACCCGAG
>NZ_JAGXJM010000820.1:0-228 GCF_019091445.1 Streptomyces sp. GbtcB7 | reverse complement strand
GCGCATCGGGCTGGGCCCGCAGGACGACATCCTGCCCAAGGAACCCACCGCCAAGAAGGCCCCCAAGTTCGCGGCCAAGCTGCCCTTCCCCGCCGCCACCACGACGGCCGAGCGTGAGGCCCGCATAGACGAGGTGCTGCGCTAGCTGAAGCTGGAGATCCACAAGGAGAAGGAGGTCACCTCCCTCTCCGGCGGCCAGCGCAAGCGCGTCTCGGTGGCCCTGCAGCT
>NZ_JAGXJM010000819.1:0-228 GCF_019091445.1 Streptomyces sp. GbtcB7 | reverse complement strand
GCCTACACGGCCCACGACGTCACCCGCGGCGTGGCGAGGACCCCCGGAGCGGCCCCCCCCTCCGCCCCCCCCTCCGGCGAGGGCGCCGACCCCATGCCGCGCGACGACCACGGGCGCCCCGCGTACCCCCGGACGATCCTGCTCCCCGCGCTCCGGCGCCCCGTCCTGCGCCCCCCCCCCCCCTTGCACGGCGCGTCCCCCCAGCCGTGCGCCACCGACCGGGGCAGG
>NZ_JAGXJM010000818.1:0-228 GCF_019091445.1 Streptomyces sp. GbtcB7 | reverse complement strand
CCATCCCCACGCTGCTGCTCTCGCTCGGCCTCGCCTCCATGGCGGCCTTCGCGCTCAGCCGCTCCGACCTGCGCTTCCGGCGTGTCCTGCTGCTGCCCATGCTCGGCGGCAACCTGCTGCCCCCGCAGATCCTGCTGACCCCGGACTCCAAGCTCAGCGAGCTGCACGGCATCTGCGACCAGTTGTACGCCCTGATCGGCGTGCAGGGCGGCTTCGGCGCCGGCATCT
>NZ_JAGXJM010000817.1:0-228 GCF_019091445.1 Streptomyces sp. GbtcB7 | reverse complement strand
GCCCCCAGCGACGTACGGCGCAGGCGAGCGCGAGCGTCAGGCGGCCTGCGGCGCGTTGACGCCCGACGGAAGCGCCTTCTGCGCGACCTCGACGAGCGCGGCGAACGCACCGGCGTCGTCCACGGCCAGCTCGGCCAGGTCCTTGCGGACGACCTCGATGTTCGCCGCCTTCAGACCCTCGAAGATGCGGATGATCGTGAAGCCCGTGGCGCGGGCAGCGGCGTTGAT
>NZ_JAGXJM010000816.1:0-228 GCF_019091445.1 Streptomyces sp. GbtcB7 | reverse complement strand
GGGACCGAACTCGGCGGCGTGTACGCCCACTTGTTCCCCAAGAACGGGGGCCGTCTGGTGCTGGGCGCCGTCGTCGACCCGAGCGCCGGCACGGTCGGCCACGCCAAGAACCAGGCCCTGGGCTTCCAGCGCGCCCTGGACGACTACCTCAAGCCCACCGGCCAGGACCCCAAGCAAGGCTCCCGGAAGATCGTGGACCAGCTGAAGCGCATCGACGCGTGCCCCCTG
>NZ_JAGXJM010000815.1:0-228 GCF_019091445.1 Streptomyces sp. GbtcB7 | reverse complement strand
CTGCTCTCGCGGCGACGTCGTTTACTTTAGCCCCCCGGTGGCCGGAGACGAAATCCGGTTTCCGGGGCGACGGCCGCGGTGGCGGAACGGGTCGGGGCGGTCGTGGTCCAGGGCGATGACGAGGAGGGCGAGGGCGTAGAAGGCGACGCCGAGGTTCGCGGTGTTGCCGAGGGTGCCCACGTAGCCGTGTCGGTGGTCGTCCACAAAGGGGGAGAGGGAGGGCGCCGG
>NZ_JAGXJM010000814.1:0-228 GCF_019091445.1 Streptomyces sp. GbtcB7 | reverse complement strand
CCACGCTCGTACCAGGTGGTGCCGGGCCCCGGCAGGGCCGGGATCCGAGCGGGGGCTCCGAGTGGCGGAGTGCCAGACGATTTTGGGGTCACGCCGAGGATCCGTGTTCCTGCAACCAGCGCCGTGCGCCGACCTCGCTGGGGTACTCACGCCCTGTGTGCCAGGCGTCCTATCAGCCCTCGTTGTTCGCCGCGAACGCCGGCATGCCGGGTGCCGCGTGGCTCACGT
>NZ_JAGXJM010000082.1:0-13310 GCF_019091445.1 Streptomyces sp. GbtcB7 | reverse complement strand
CGCTCGCGATCCCGGCATCCCGGCACGCCCGGGCCACGCGGACAGCGATTTCGCCACGGTTGGCGATGAGCACCTTGGTCAGCATGCCGCCTCCGTCATGTCCGGGAGCGTGGTGCTGAGCCGGTCGACAATTTCGACGATCCGGTGGATGTTCGCGCCGGGGGTGAACACCGCATCGACGCCCATGACTTCGAGAGCAGTGACGTCGGCGTCCGGGATGATGCCGCCGACCAGGATGCGGACGTCCCTCGCGTCCTCCTGCTTCAGTAGCTCGATCACCCTCTCCAAGATCGTCAGATGGGCACCCGAAAGGACGGAGAGGTCCAGGATCTGCGCGTCCTCGGCAATGACGGTGGCGACGATCTGTTCGGGGGTCTGGTGCAGGCCGGTGTAGATCACTTCGTAGCCGGCGTCGCGCAGAGCCCGTGAGATGACCTTGGCGCCGCGGTCGTGGCCGTCGAGTCCGGGTTTGGCGACGACCACGCGAGCGCGTGGCGCCGACGCGGAGACGGCGAGTCGCGTCGCCTCTTGGACAGTGTTCATGGTCTCTCCGATCGAGTGATTCAGTGAGGCAGGGCGGAGGCGGGCCAGCCAGCCGGGCCGTACGCGTGTGATGCGCGGAGGAGACGGCCTCGCGAGGCCCAGGAACCAACGGGATGCGGGGCCGGGCTGGGCCTCGGTGTGCCGACGGTGGACAGCAGTGCGACCACGGCGGCAAGTTCTTCGTGGGTCGGGTTGCCCCGTACAACCTTGATCGTCATGACGGACCCAATCGGTCGGTGTGGCGGGGCTAGAGCGGGATGTTGCCGTGCTTCTTCGGAGGGAGTGATTCCCGCTTGGTGCGCAGCTGGCGCAGGCCCCGTACGACGTGGGAGCGGGTGTCGGAGGGCATGATCACCGCGTCGATGTAGCCGCGTTCGGCCGCGGTGTAGGGGTTGAGGAGGGTGTCCTCGTACTCCTGGATCAGGCGGGCCCGGGTGGCGTCCTGGTCCTCGGCGGTGGCGATGGTGCGGCGGTGCAGGATGTTCACCGCGCCCTGCGCGCCCATCACCGCGATCTGGGCGGTCGGCCAGGCGAGGTTGAGGTCGGCGCCCAGGTGCTTGGAGCCCATGACGTCGTAGGCGCCGCCGAAGGCCTTGCGGGTGATGACCGTGATGAGCGGGACGGTCGCCTCGGCGTACGCGTAGATCAGCTTGGCGCCGCGGCGGATGATGCCCGTGTGCTCCTGGTCGACGCCCGGGAGGAAGCCGGGGACGTCCACGAAGGTGATGACGGGGACGTTGAAGGCGTCGCAGGTGCGCACGAAGCGGGCCGCCTTCTCGGACGCGTCGATGTCCAGACAGCCGGCGAACTGCATCGGCTGGTTGGCGACGATGCCCACCGGGTGGCCCTCGACCCGTCCGAAGCCGGTGAGGATGTTCGGCGCGAACAGCGCCTGGGTCTCGAAGAACTCGGCGTCGTCCAGGATGTGTTCGATCACCGTGTGCATGTCGTACGGCTGGTTCGCGCTGTCCGGGACGATCACGTCCAGCTCGCGGTCCTCGTCCGTGAGGGCGAGGTCCGCCTCCTCGGGGAAGACCGGGGGCTCACTGAGGTTGTTGGACGGCAGGTACGACAGCAGCTGCTTGACGTACTCGATGGCGTCCTTCTCGTCGCCCGCCATGTGGTGGGCCACACCCGACACCGCGTTGTGGGTGCGCGCGCCGCCGAGCTCCTCGAAGCCGACGTCCTCGCCGGTCACCGTCTTGATGACGTCGGGCCCCGTGATGAACATGTGCGAGGTCTGGTCGACCATGACCGTGAAGTCGGTGATCGCGGGGGAGTACACCGCGCCGCCCGCGCAGGGGCCGACGACGAGCGAGATCTGCGGGATGACGCCGGAGGCGTGGGTGTTGCGGCGGAAGATCTCGCCGTACATGCCGAGCGCGCTGACGCCCTCCTGGATGCGGGCGCCGCCGGAGTCGTTGATGCCGATGACCGGGCAGCCGGTCTTCAGCGCGAAGTCCATCACCTTCATGATCTTCTGGCCGAAGACCTCGCCCAGGGCACCGCCGAAGACGGTGAAGTCCTGGGAGAAGACGGCGACGGGGCGGCCGTCGACCATGCCGTAGCCGGTGACGACACCGTCGCCGTAGGGCCGGTTGTTCTCCATGCCGAAGTCGGTCGAGCGGTGCTGTGCGAACTCGTCCAGCTCGACGAACGAGCCCTCGTCGATCAGCAGCTCGATCCGCTCACGGGCCGTCAGCTTGCCCTTGGCGTGCTGCTTTTCGACAGCGCGTGCCGAGCCGGCGTGCGTCGCTTCCTGGACGCGGCGCCGCAGGTCCGCGAGTTTGCCCGCGGTCGTGTGGATGTCAATTTCGGTCACTGTTTGCTCCACGGAATCTTGTCGCTCAGAAGGTGTCGTGGGGGACGTGCACGCCCCATACATCGCGCAGGGCGTGGGAGACCTCTCCGGCCGTGGCATTCAGGCGTAGGGCCTCGCGCATCGGGGGCAGGACGTTGTCGGTGCCCTGCGCGGCGGTACGTACGGCGTCCAAGGCGCACTCGACGGCGCCGTTGTCACGCTTCCGGCGCAGGTCGGCGAGCCTTTCGCACTGGTCGATCTCGATCTGCGGGTCGACGCGCAGCGGCTCGTAGGGTTCTTCCTCGTCGAGGACGTACTTGTTGACCCCGACGACGGTTCGCTGCTTGCCGTCGATCTCCAGAGCGGTCCGGTAAGCGGACCTCTCGATCTCGGACTTCTGGAATCCCTGCTCGATTGCCGCCACCGCGCCGCCGCGGTCCTCGACGGATTGGATCAGTTCCAGGGCTGCCGCTTCGAGGTCGTCTGTCATGGACTCCATAACGTAGGACCCGGCGAAGGGATCGACTGTTTTGGTCACATCGGTCTCGTAGGCGATGACTTGCTGGGTGCGCAGGGCGAGCCGGGCCGCCTTCTGGGTGGGCAGGGCGATGGCCTCGTCGTAGGAGTTGGTGTGCAGGGACTGCGTTCCTCCCAGGACCGCGCCAAGACCCTGCAGGGCGACCCGGACGAGGTTGACCTCGGGTTGCTGCGCGGTGAGCTGCACACCGGCGGTCTGAGTGTGGAAGCGCAGCATCTGCGACTTGGGGTTCTGCGCCTTGAACTCGTCGCGCATGATCCGGGCCCAGATGCGACGGGCGGCGCGGAACTTGGCGATCTCCTCCAGCAGGGTGGTCCGGGCGACGAAGAAGAACGACAGACGCGGTGCGAAGTCGTCGACGTCCAGGCCCGCGGCGATCGCGGTGCGCACGTACTCCCTGGCGTTGGCGAGGGTGAAGGCGATCTCCTGTGCGGGCGTGGCCCCGGCCTCTGCCATGTGGTAGCCGGAGATGGAGATCGTGTTCCAGCGTGGCAGCTCCGTTTGGCAGTAGGCGAAGATGTCGCTGATCAGTCGCAGGGACTGCTTCGGCGGGAAGATGTAGGTGCCGCGGGCGATGTACTCCTTGAGCACGTCGTTCTGGATCGTGCCGGTCAACTGGTGGCCCGCGACGCCCTGTTCGGCCGCGACCAGCTGGTACAGCAGGAGCAGCGTCGAGGCGGGGGCGTTGATCGTCATCGACGTTGACACCTTGTCCAGGGGCAGGCCCTGGAAGAGCGTCCGCATGTCCTCGATCGAGTCGATCGCCACGCCGACTTTGCCGACCTCACCCTGGGCGATGGCCTCGTCGGAGTCGTAGCCCATCTGCGTCGGGAGGTCGAAGGCCACGCTCAGGCCACCGGTGCCGGCGCCGACCAGCTCGTGGTAGCGCTCGTTGGACTCCTTCGCCGTGCCGAACCCGGCGTACTGCCGCATCGTCCACGGCCGGCCGGTGTACATCGACGGATACACGCCGCGGGTGAAGGGGTAGCTGCCGGGGGTTCCCAGCTTTGCGCGCGTGTCGAATCCGTCCAGCGCGGAGCCGTCGTAGAGCGGCTGGATCGGCAGGCCGGACTCGCTGTGGGCGATGGAATCCACGCCGGAAGCTCCTTAGTCGGTACTCGATATCGAATTGACGGTACTCAGTACCATTCTGGTGAGCAAGTAGTCTCCACGGTTCGAGACCGGGAAGGATGTGCGCTCATGAGCAAGCCACCTGCACGGATGCGACTGGCGGACGCCGCGTTCGCCCTCTTCGACGAGCGCGGATACGAGCAGACCACCGTCGACGACATCGCCGAGCGGGCTGGAGTGGGGCGCACGACGTTCTTCCGGCACTACCGGTCCAAAGAAGCGGTTATCTTCCCCGACCATGACCGGCTGCTCGAGCTGATCAGAGACAGGCTCGCGACCTCCAGCCATAGCACTGCCCTCGTCGCCGTGTCCGACGCGGTCCGCCTGGTGCTGCTGCACTACATCGACGAAGGGGACCTCGCTCGGCGGCGGTACGCGCTCACCAGCAAGGTGCCCGCCCTTCGCGACCGGGAGATCGCCAGTGTGGCCCGCTACCAGCGATTGTTCCGTGAGTTCATCTCGGAGTGGATGGGGGATCCGACGGAGTCGGCGTCCCTCAGGGCCGAACTCATGGCGGCGGCTGTGGTCGCGGCCCACAATCATGTGCTGCGCCGCTGGCTCAGAGGCGATGCTTCCGACCCCGTCGCGGAGGTCGATGAAGCGATGCGCGAGGTGCTCGCTCTCTTTCCCAGTCCTCGATCCTCGCGGGCAGCCGACGACGGTGGCACCACCGTCGTCGCGTTTCGAACGGGGCAGGACTTCGAGGCCCTGCTTCCTTCGCTACGCCGTCTGGTCGAAGGCGGACCCGAGCAGTGAACTGATCCCAGGTTCCGTCATGGCGGTAGCGAATCACATGGGCTGAGGGCATCTGATTCGGTGCTGTGTCAATCGTGGAAGTCAGTGTGGCCGCGGGGCCCGATGCGGGCATGGACCGGGTCGGCGGCGACTGGAGAGCGAATGACTCCCTGGTTGCCGCCGTCTATGAAATCGCCGTCTCGTTGGGGTCGTCTGACCCGATATCGCCCGGAGTAACGTCGGCGACCGCGTCGCCTGCATCTTCAACCCAGCCCGCCTGTATGCCAGTTGTCGGTGATGCGCAGTACTGACTGAAGAGTTCGGCTCTCACGGGTCTCTCGGCAACGTGAGGCATCATCCGTTTCAGCACTGTGCCGATGATCGCCGCTGGCGCGTCGGTCGCCGTGGTGGCCTACGCGCTGGGGTCCGGGATGGATGCTGGACGTCGCGGCCGTCCTCACCGGAGCCGGCGCTGTCGGCGTCATCGCCAAGGCGCCGCCCAGCGCAATGTCACCCTGTTGCGCGCCAAGTCTTCGGCGAACCCACCTGAGCAACGTGGCCCCCATGGTTGCTCACCGGGGGCACGGCGTTCTCGGCCAACTGATCCGCGCCTCGGCGGATCAACGGCAAGTGTATACAGCACGCCTCGATTGAGTGAATCCCTGCCGAGTGGATCGCAATCCCGAACGGCTCGGAGCCGACACATAAAGAAGCTGCTCAGGATAGGTGATGGCCGGGATAGGTCGAGAGTTTAGGTCTGAGGCGATTGACCTGTGGTGCCACTCCTGCATACAGTCACTCAAGGAAATAGTTGGCCAACCAACGGAGGCGAGCCGGCCGTGGCAAGTGAAACGGAACCCGATGCCCTGAGTCCGAGTGACGTCGACACCGCCGAAGTGGCGTTCGACGAGCTCTGTGGGGCGCTGGCCGCTCGAGACCTGAAGGGTCTTTGGAGTAGGCCACCGCTGCAGTCAGAGCCGAGGCCGATGACGCGGGCCCACCTGTGGCGTTGGGACACGATCGCTCCGCTGGCGAAGCAGGCGGGTCAGGTTCTGGACCTCCAGAGCGGCGATGGTCAGCGGCGAGCGCTGCAGTTCTGCAACCCCGGCCTGCGCGCGGGTACCACCGAGGCGCTGTTCGGGGCCTACCAGTACCTGGAGGCGGGCGAGACGGCGCCGGCGCACCGCCATTCGCCGGCGGCGATCCGCTTCATGATGACTGGCTCGAGCGTCTACACCACGGTCGACGGGGACGCATGCTGGATGGAGCCCGGCGATCTCGTGCTGACGCCGAACTGGGCCTGGCACGACCACACTAACAAGAGCGATCAGCCGGCGATCTGGTTGGACGTGATCGATGTGGTCCTGGTCGCGACGCTGGAGACGGTGTTCTTCGAGGACCACCCGGTCGGGATGCAGGAGCTGATAGGCCACGGCGTCTCGGAGCGGCGGTTCGGCGGCCCGGGTCTCCAGAGCGTCTCGGCGCCCGCCGACACGAAGCCGCACTCGCCGCTGCTGCGCTACCCGTACGCGCAGGTGGACGCCGCGCTCGAGGCGCTTCACGAGAAGGATGGCGGTCAGAGCGTGACGTTGGAGTACAAGAACCCGGTCACCGGCGGCCCCGCCATTCCGACGATCACTTGTCAGATGACGCGTATCTACCCTGGAGGACCTACTCCGCCGCGCCGTCAGACCGGTGGCCAGATCCACACGGTGTTCCGTGGTCGCGGGCGCTCGGTGATCGGCGGGACCGAGTTCGAGTGGGGCCCCGGGGATGTCTTCGTCGTTCCGTCCTGGGTCACTGTCGAACACGAGGTGACCGAAACGGCGGATCTGTTCATTGGCAGCGATCGAGCCGTACTGGAGGCTCTGCATCTCTATCGCGAAAGGGAGATGTCCGAGCGCCAGGAGGTGACGGATGTGTTCAAGCCGCGCACCGGAGCGGATGCTCCCGCCGCGGGGCAGCCCGACGGCGAGCCGTCGCTGCGTGTCGGCACTCCGGCCGAGCCTCGCCTGGAAGGAGTGAACCGATGAAGGTGGCGATTGCCGGTGGTGGGATCGGCGGACTGGCCACGGCGCTGATGCTGCATGGCGCCGGCATCGATGTGACCGTCTACGAAGCGGTGCCCGAGCCGCGACCGCTCGGCGTGGGCATTAACCTGCTGCCGCACGCCGTCCAGGAACTCCGACGACTCGGGATCCTCGAGAGGCTGCTCCCACTGGGTGTCGCGACGGAGGAGTTGTGCTACGCCAACCGGCACGGCCAGTTCGTGTGGCGCGAACCCCGTGGACTCGCGGGCGGCTACTCGGTGCCGCAGCTCTCGATCCATCGGGGAAAGCTCCAGATGGCTTTGCTGGAGATCGCTCGACAGCGTCTGGGCGAGGCTGTCGTGAGGACGGGCCGCAAGGTCACCGGCTTCGTGTCCGACGGCGGCGGTCCGGTCAGGTTCCATCTGGAAGACAGCGTGACCGGTCGCTCGTACGACGAGAAAGCGGACGTGCTGGTCGGAGCCGACGGTATCCACTCGGCCATCCGTGCCCAGCTCCACCCCGGGGACGGAACACCACGCTGGAGCGGTCAGCTTATGTGGCGCGGGACCACACTGGCGCCCCCCTTCCTCACCGGTAAGTCGATGGCACTGATCGGCACACGCGGGCGCAAGGTCGTGGCCTATCCGCTCTCGGCGCCCGACGCGCGGGGCAACGCGCTGATCAACTGGATCGCCGTACTCGACAACACCGCACACGGGCTGCCGGGCGCCGAGGACTGGAACCGCCCCGGGCGCCTCGAGGACTTCCTCCCCGAGTTCGCGTCGTGGTCGTTCCCGTGGCTCGACGTGGTGGAGTTGATGCGCGGTGCGGAGGGCACCTACGTGTACCCCATGATCGACCGTGACCCGCTGCCTACCTGGACGTCGGGACGCACGACCCTGCTGGGAGACGCGGCCCATGCCATGTATCCGGTGGGATCGAACGGTGCTTCCCAGGCGATCCTTGACGCCCGTGCACTGACTCGCGCCCTGCTCGAAGAAGCTGATCCCAGCGCTGCGCTGGTGCGCTATGAGCAGGAGCGTCTGCCGGCCACCGCCGCTGTTGTCGCAGCCAATCGCAACCAGGGAGCGGCCAGGATTCTCGACCTGGCGGAGGAGCGCGCCCCTGACGGATTCGACGACGTCGGCAACGTGTTCGCGTCCGGCGAGCGAGAGGCGATCGCGGCCGACTACCAACGGGTCGCCGGGTTCACTGCGGCGGGCGTCGCTGCAGGCGGGGCAGGCGGTCGTCCGGGGCTGTGACGACGGCCGGGGCGAGCCCGTAGCGTCTCGGCGCACGCGGGGTTCTCCACATACGGCGACGACCTCCGTCCGCACCGTGCGATCTCGAGTCGCCCGGCGTGGACGGAGGTCGTTGCCGTGGAGGTCAATTCACGAGCACCAACGCGAGCCGGTCGGAGTCCCGACGGCCTGGTTTCGGCCGGGGTGGTTCCTCTGGCTGCTCTGCTGGGGTGCCTTGCCGAGGTGGGTCGGCGCTCCGCCGAGCGGATGCGTGTCGGGTGGAGTGTGTGCCGCGCGGCTGACCGAGCAGAGTGCTGCTCGGTCAGCCGCGCGATCCGTCGTCGAAGTCTGCGAGTCCCTGGAGTTGCTCCGAGAACCGGTCGTCAGCGGACCGCCGAAGTGACCGGGATCGTCAGTGTAGGAAGAGCTGACACGGTCAGCGACAGTTCGTCGCCTGGCGTCACCGGACCAACCCCGTCCGGAGTTCCGCTGGCGATGATGTCACCCGGCTCCAGGGTCATGGCTGCGGAGTACACCTCGATCAGGCGCGGCACGTCGTAGATCAGGTCGGCGACGCGACCCGACTGCCGGATGTTCCCGTTGAGGCTGAGCTCGATCTCCAGCTTCGAAGGGTCTGGGATCTCGTCCGCGGTGACGATCGCCGGTCCCAAGGGCGTGAAGGTGTCGAAGCTCTTCCGATACGGCCGGTCCTCTTGGCCTCGCAGGGTGATGTCCACGAGCGGGACGTATCCGAACACGTGGGCCAGCGCGTCCGAGCGCGACACGCGCCGTGCGCGGCGGCCTATGACCACACCCAGTTCGCCCTCGTAATCGACCCGGCGTCCCGGGGTCGGGTGCTCGATCGAGCCGTCCGGTCCGACGATGGAGGAGGGAGCCTTGAGGAAGCCGACATACGTCTCGATCGTGCCGGCGGCACCACTGGTGAACGCCCCCGCCGCGATCATCTCGTCCCGATGGGGGCCGTGATTGACGGGTGCCGCCACGATCTTGGTCGGCCGTGGTTGAGGCGCGCGGAAGACGACGAGGGATCGCGGGATGCCTGCGGTGGCGGAGGCGTCCCGGAGTTCGGACGCCAGGCTCTCCCAGTTCTCGATCAGCGCGTTCATGCGATCGGTGGGGCGGATCGAGCCGTCGAGCACGCTCGTCACGTCCACGATCGTCTCGTCGCGGCCCCAGACGCCCAGCCGGTAGTCGTCGAACAGACTCAGCTTCATTGTGCTCCGCTCATCCTCATTGACTCTGACCTCATCCTCAACTGCATACAGTTGACCTCTCGTTTCCTGAACTTCCCCTCAAGAAACCCTGATGCATTGGCGCTACTGTATACTTTTCCATATGCGCGGCGGAACCCTGAAAGTCGGCGTACCTGCGTGTGGCACGATGCCCATCGCGAAATCAATGGAGGCGGACGTGCCCGACGTGGGCCCCCGAACGAGTGGCGGTATGAGTGTGGGCACGTGGCTCGACAACCTCGCTCCGATCCCGCGCGAGGCCGGAGAGCATGCCGCCAACGCTGCCCATACCTACCTGCGCACGCTGGTACTGAATGGGACCGTCCCGCCGCACGCCGAGCTCAACCAGGTCGAGCTCGCGGAGCGCTTGGGGATCAGCCGCACTCCAGTGCGCGAGGCCGTGCGCATGCTCCAGGAAGAAGGGCTCGTCGAGGCCGAGCCGTACAAACGGGCGCGAGTCATCGGCTTCGAGGCGGCACAGTTCGAGTTCGTCTACGTGCAGCGGATCCTGCTGGAAGGCCTTGCTGTCCGGCTGACGGTGCCGTTGATGAGCGACGAGGACCGAGGTGCCGTCCAAGCACTGGCCGCCGACCTGGCCCGCATGTCCAACGACGCGGGGCAGACTCCGGAATGGAACGACACCCACAACCGCTTCCACCTGGCACTGGTGGCCGGAGCCGGGCCACAGGTGGTGCGAAGCATCGAGGGTCACATGCAGCGAGCCGAGCACTATCGCCTGCAGTACCAGTACCGGGGCCCACGGGCATCGCTCCGGCACCTCGGCGAACATGAGCGCATCGCGGAGCTCTGCCAGGCACGCGATGCGATGGGTGCGGCGAGTGAACTCGCAGCCCACTTGGCGCGGACCGCCCTGTCGATGATCGGAGAGCTCGCACCGCGCTACGACCCGGCAGCGGTGCGTGAGGCCCTGGGGCTGTTCCACGCGCCGGGAGTCATCTGACCACTTGACTCGCGGGCGTGCTCGGCCGACGGTATTTGGGTGGCCAATTAGTGGGCCTGAGGCGGCATAGTCGGACGGACCACGGCCGCTGTAGAGCGATTGGATCGGGGCCCTATGGCCGAGCGAACATCACCCGCAGGCGCGGGCAACCTGCCCGCCACAGTCACGAGCTTCGTCGGCCGGCGACAGGAGATCGGCGAGGTCCGCAAGCTCCTCGGCGCCGCCCGGCTGGTGACGTTGTCCGGTGTGGGCGGGGTCGGCAAGACTCGTTTGGCGATCGAGACCGGCGCCGAGGCGAGCACGGCGTTCGCCGACGGCGTCTGGCTGGTCGACCTTGCGCCCGTGCGGCAGTCAGAGCTGGTCGCGCAGGCCGTGGTGACCGCGCTCGGAATTCCCGACCAGTCCACCAAACCTCCCGTCGAGCAGCTCATCGACCACCTGGCCCGGCGGCACGCTCTGATCCTTTTGGACAACTGCGAGCATCTCGTCGAGGCCTGCGCCGTTCTCACCGACCGGCTCCTGCGCGCCTGTGCGCGCGTGCGGGTGCTCGCCACCAGCAGGCAAGTGCTGGGCATCGCGGGAGAGCACGTCTACCAGGTGCCGCCGCTCTCGGTTCCCGACCCGGACGCCCCGCCTCCGGCGGAGGCGCTTGGCCAGTACGAGTCGGTGCACCTGCTGTTGGACCGTGCGACGGCGATCAGGCCTGGCTTCGCGTTGTCCGACGCCAACCGTGTGGCGGTGGCACGGCTGTGCGGCCGCCTCGACGGCATCCCGCTGGCCATCGAGCTGGCCGCGTCCCGGCTGCGCTCGCTGCCGCTGAGCGAGGTCGTCGACCGGCTGGAGAATCGGTTCGCGCTGCTGACCGGCGGCAGCCCGGCCGCGCTTCCCCGACAGCGCACACTGCGAGCGCTGATCGACTGGAGCCACGATCTGTGCACGGCGGAGGAACGACTGCTGTGGGCGCGACTTTCAGTATTCGCGGGCGGCTTCGACCTCGAGGCCGCCGAAGGGGTGTGCGCCGACGACGTGCTGCCGCGCACGAAGATCGTGGACCTAGTCGACCACCTGGTCGCACAGTCGGTCGTGCAGGCCGTGGAGCGCGACGGCCAGGTGCGCTACTGGATGCTCGAAACCATCCGCGAGTACGGCTGGGACCGGCTGGCGACCTCTGACGAGCACACCGCGTTGCGTACCCGACACCAGGAGTTCTTCGGCCGAGTGGCTGACCACATCGCGGCCACCTGGTACGGACCCGGTCAGGAGGAGGGGCTGGCCAGACTCCGCGCGGACCACCGCAACCTGGAGGCGGCACTGGAGTGGTCCATCAGCAACGGCAAGGTGGAGCAGGCCCTGTCCCTGGTGGCGGCGCTGCGCCACCACTGGTGCGCCGATGGCTTCCTGAGCGAGGGCAGGCGCTGGCTCGACCGGGCGCTTGACCTGCCCGGACCACGACCGCCCGAGCGGACCACCGCGCTGTGGGTGGCCGGCTGGGTCATGCTGCAGCAGGGCGACTACGACGGGGCCGAGGCCCGGCTGGCGGAATGCGAGAAGCTGGCCGCTGAACTCGGTGACGAGGTGGCGCCGTACATGGCGTTGAGTCTGCGGGGGACCGCGGCGCTGTTCCGCGGACACCTGCCTGAGGCACTCGACTGCTTCGAGGCGGCCTCGGCCGGTCTCACCAGGGTGGGGCACGCAGGCGGCACTCTCTTCACGGACTTCCAGACCGCCATCGCGTGCGCCCACGCGTGCGACGAGCAGGCGGCGGAGAAGGGCGAGCGTGCGATTGCCCTCAGCGAGGAGCTCGGGGAGCGGTGGACGCGCTCGTACGCGCTGTACGCCCTGGGCCTGCACGCCTGGGCACACGGTGAGCTGGATTCGGCGACCACGCTGGCCCGAGCCGGGCTGCAGATCCAGCGCGGGTTCAACGACCACGTCGGCGCCGCCGTGTTGATCGAACTGCTGGCCTGGATCGCCGCGTCGAAGAAGGAGTTCGACCACGCCGCCCGGCTGCTCGGCGCGATCCGCTCGATCTGGCGCGCCATCGGCACGTCTTTGTCAGCCTTCGGACCGCACCTGGACAGCCACCACGCGCGGTGCGAGCGCCAGGTACTGCACGCTCTGCGGGCCGACGCGTGGGAGGTCGCGCTCGCCGAGGGCGGGCGGATGGACCACGACCAGGCCATCTCCTACGCGCTCGACGGTCGTACCGCCCTGCACCCCGTGGTACCCGCCACGGCGGACGAGGTGCTGACCCGGCGCGAGGGCGAGGTCGCCGCGCTCGTGGCGGAGGGCCTCAGCAACCGGCAGATCGCCGAGGTACTGGTGCTGTCGCCGCGCACGGTCGACGGGCATGTCGAGCGCATCCTCGCCAAGCTCGGCTTCGCGTCGCGCGCGCAGGTGGCCGCCTGGGTGGCTTCTTCAGGTACCAGGTAGAACCACGGGTATAGCGGATCGGGCAGTTCTGCCCATGTCCATGGACCGCCTCTCCGGGTGACGCTCCTCGCCACACCAGGACGAGGAGGTCCTCATGGTAACGATGAAGCAGGCGCGTCCCCGAGTCGAAGTAGCACCGGGCAGCCTGTTCATTGACGGTCAGTGGGAACCGGCGACGGCGGGCGTCACCCGGGAACTGCTGGACCCGGCGACCGGCCAGGTCGCCACGACGGTCGCCGAGGCGGACGAGGCCGACGCCGAGCGTGCGGTCGCCGCGGCCCACCGAGCCTTCGAGCACGGGCCCTGGCCCCGCATGAGCCCGCGCGAGCGCGGCCGGATCCTGCTTCGCGCCGCCGACCTGCTGCGCCGACGGGCGGAGGAGTTCGCGGAACTCGAGTCGTACGACGTCGGCAAACCTCTCACCTTCACCAGCCGGGTCGATGTGCCGATGACGATCGACACCTTCGAGTACTACGGCAGCCTCGCCGCCGGCATCGAAGGCGCCACGCGGACCACGGCCGCGCCCACGCTGGCCTACACACGCCGCGAGCCGATCGGCGTGTGCGCGCAGGTCGCGCCGTGGGACTACCCGCTGATGATGGCGGTGGGGGAGTTCGCCCCGGCGCTCGCGGCCGGCAACACGG
>NZ_JAGXJM010000813.1:0-228 GCF_019091445.1 Streptomyces sp. GbtcB7 | reverse complement strand
TTGCCGCGACGCGACCCTGGCCACCACGCGCTCCACGTGGCCACCGGGGCGGCAGGGCGGGGAGCGTGACGGTGACGGCGGTCCCAGAGCCGGTGTGCGAGGTGATGCGCACGGTGCCGTGGAGCGCGTGGACGACCGCCTGGCCGATGGCCAGGCCGTGTCCGGGGCCCCCGCGGGCCCGGGTGCGGCTAGCCTCGGCCCGCCAGAGCCGATCGATCACCCCGGAAA
>NZ_JAGXJM010000812.1:0-228 GCF_019091445.1 Streptomyces sp. GbtcB7 | reverse complement strand
GGAAACTTGAGTAGTCCCTAAAACAGGAGGCCCCCCCCCCGCCGCAAAACCTCCTCCCCCCCGGATGTCGGGCCGGGGAGTGCGCCCAATCGCGTCCAGTGGCTGCCCGCCATAGGGGGGGCCGCCTGTATCGCGCTGGGTGTCGAACTGGCCGTCGACTCGAGGGGGGCGTCGGGGGGTGGGGGACTGGCCATGTCCGTCGTCGGGGGCATGGGGGCGGGGCTGCTC
>NZ_JAGXJM010000811.1:0-228 GCF_019091445.1 Streptomyces sp. GbtcB7 | reverse complement strand
CGTGTGCCCGCTCCGGGGGGACGAGGGGGACGAGAAGGTCGCGGCCTCCTGGGACGGCCTTCTCAAGGCCACAGAGGCGGAGCCCAAGCGCCTCGCCCCTTCGGAGGGCTGAAACCTTGTCAAGCAGCAACCCGCCGCGTGACCCCGCAGACCGACGGCTCCCGCGTATCGCGGGGCCGGCGGGCCTGGTCAACTTCGGCGTCCCGGGCGATTTGGCACGTAAAAAGC
>NZ_JAGXJM010000810.1:0-228 GCF_019091445.1 Streptomyces sp. GbtcB7 | reverse complement strand
CCGGCCACCGAGGGCTAGTACCCCCAGCCGCGTGGGCTGAGGGGCCGACGCCCCTGGGGCGGCACCGAAGGTTTCGGTGGCCCCCCTGATGTGTCGATCGGCAGAGTTGTTTTCGCGTATCCCGCGCCCTGATCCACTGGCTGGGGGTTGGCCCGTCGCTCTTGCGTGAGGGCGGGCCCCCTTGTCCGGTTCAGGCTGTGGGCAGCGCGCACTGGCCGCGGTCGGCCT
>NZ_JAGXJM010000809.1:0-228 GCF_019091445.1 Streptomyces sp. GbtcB7 | reverse complement strand
ACCCCGCGCCTGGCCGCCGCGCCGGGCGGCGGCCTGCACCATCCGCCGCTGACCGCCCTGCGGCTCCTCGCGGGCGTGGCGGGCAAGTCGGCGCTGTTCCCGCTGCACCCCTGGCTGCCCGACGCGATGGCGGGCCCGACACCCGTCCCCGCCCTGATCCCCGCGGCGCCGATGGTCTCCCCCGGTATCTACTTCGTGGCCCGGCTCCTCCCCGTCTTCCAGGCCTCC
>NZ_JAGXJM010000808.1:0-228 GCF_019091445.1 Streptomyces sp. GbtcB7 | reverse complement strand
GATCCCTTCGTGTAGTGCCGAAGCACCCACTTCTTGCGCCCCACGTCCCCGAGGTACTCCTGCGTCGGCACAGTCACGCGCTGAGTAGGCGGAACACCAGGTAGGCGGCGGCGAGCAGACTGACCAGGACAGCCGGTGCGAGCGCTTTGGACGGATCCTTCGCCCGGGAGTGCACGCCCAGGGCGCCGGCCATGAGCAGGACCAGTCCCGCGGCCACCGCCACGCCCA
>NZ_JAGXJM010000807.1:0-228 GCF_019091445.1 Streptomyces sp. GbtcB7 | reverse complement strand
ATAAGGGTCACAGAGATTGGCCCAAAGCATGTCAAAGACTGTAAAAAGTCCAAAACGATTATAAGTCTTCGCGCGGACTCCTCGTGTGTGCACCTCGCTAGCTCGCGAAGTTTGCCAGCGCACCTAGATGCATTCCACCTCGCCTGAAGCCAAAGTTATTCCGCGCGAACTGTGCTTTCCGCGCGATGCGAGCGAGATCGCCACTCCGCGCGAAGTCATTTCGCGCGC
>NZ_JAGXJM010000806.1:0-228 GCF_019091445.1 Streptomyces sp. GbtcB7 | reverse complement strand
CTGGACGGTGCAGACCCCGCTCTCGTCGTACATGACCACCCAGACCGCCACCTCCCTCCTGATCTTCTTGGCCCCCGCCATCTCCATCCTGCCCCTGGTGTTCGTGTTCCTCTCCCTCCAGCGCTGGCTGGTGCAGGGGGTCGCGCAGACGGGCATCAGGGGCTGATCGACAAGCTCGACGGGCCCCAAGGGACGATCTGGGAGCCCGGTGGCTTCCCCCCCATCTCC
>NZ_JAGXJM010000805.1:0-228 GCF_019091445.1 Streptomyces sp. GbtcB7 | reverse complement strand
ATATCTTTGTTTGATATGCTAATATTTATTTTCATAATGAATATATCTTAGTTTTTGTAACAAACTGTTATCTGGTATCTTTGTTTATTATGGTTTTTGCAAATTTTCATCTCTTATATTCTAGTTGTATTGTTTTTGGAAAAGTTATATTATCTAAGTGTCATTTAGGTGAAAGAATCTTTTATCATGTGCAGTTTTTATATCTCAAATTATTTCACAGCGACTTTG
>NZ_JAGXJM010000804.1:0-228 GCF_019091445.1 Streptomyces sp. GbtcB7 | reverse complement strand
ATGGCGAGACCGCCGCGGAGCATCCGCCACCAGGAGAGCCCGGACAGCCACCGGAACCCGGCGGCCCGGCGGACGGCCTGTGCGAGGGCCCCCGCACGGCCGGACCTCTCCAAGGAGTCGACGAAGTCCGTACGCAGCATGCGATGGGGGAGGCCGTCCGCGGCCGTCGTGACCGTGACGTCCCTGACCGTCGCCGCCAGGTACTTCGCCTTCACTGCGGCCGGGACC
>NZ_JAGXJM010000081.1:0-13345 GCF_019091445.1 Streptomyces sp. GbtcB7 | reverse complement strand
GTACACGGCCGATCGGTGACCCGACCCGAACGCCAGGACGCGCCATGCCTTGACGTGCTTCCAGGGCGTGGGGGGCCCGGCCCGGGGCCCCCCCCCCCCCCGCCCCCCCCCCGGCGCCCCCCGCCCCCCCCCCCAGCCGGACGGGGGGGGGGGGGGGGGGCCCCCGCCCCCCCGCGCGCCCCCCCCCCTGCTCCGTGTAAACCGTCCACCCCACCAGCGGCCGGGCATCAGCCGCGGAAGATGTCCTTGGTCTTCTCCTTCGCCTGACGCGCGTCACCCTTGGCCTTCTCCACACGCCCCTCGGCCGTCATCCGCTCGTTGCCCACGGCACGCCCCGTGGTCTCCTTGATCTTGCCCTTGGCCTGCTCGGCCTTGGCCTTGGCTTTCTGCTCGCGAGCCATGGAACTCACCTCTCGGTGCTCTCGGCATCAGGTGCTCACTGACCCGTGTGACCCTGGGCAGATCGTGTAAACATGCCTGGTCCATGGAGTTCGTGGGGCCCATGGGGCCCATGGAGGTCGCGCGCCCCGCAGGAGCTACAGCCGCCGGAGCACCGCCCCGGCCATGGCCGCCTCGCCCTTGGCGTTGGGGTGTGCGGGGGCGGCGGGTGAAGCGGGCTGCAGCGGCTCGATCCACCGGTCGGCGGGGGCCTTGCACATGTCGTGTCCGACGGTGGGTTTGTACGTGTCGACGTATTCGGCACGGCTGAACAGGGCCAACGTGCGCATCATCAGGTTGAGCCGCTTCCCGACGTCACGCAGGTAGGCGAAGTCCTTGGCTGCGAACGGGACGGACGGATAGCAGCCGCTGCCGTCGTCGGGCAGGAGGTCCGGGTAGCCGACCACGAGCACCCGGGCGTGCGGGGCCCTGTCGTGCACGGCGCGCAACACCCGTGCGATCTTGGGAGCCGTCTCGATGATGTTCCGCGTCAGCTGGTCGAAGCCCGAGGAGTTGTAGTACTGCTGGCAGGGGTTGCCCGACGGGTCCTTGGAGCTCAGCGCGGCACAGGTGCCGATGATGGAGCCGAAGCCGATGTCGTTGCCGCCTATCTGCACGGTCACCAGATCCGTGGAGCGCTCGACGGCGTTCAGCTGGGGTCCGTTGGTTCCCTGCGCGTTCCACATGTCGTCGGTCGTCGCGCCGGCGCAGCTCACGTCCGTGAACGATCTGGTCGGCCGCCGCGTCGCGACGAGCGAGGGGTAGTTCTGGTCGGAGCGGGCGCAGTTGGCGTCCACCTGACGAGGGATCAGGGGTCCGGAGGTGTACGAGTCGCCGAGCGCCACGTAGTCGGCTCCCCGATGGGAGTGCGATCCGCTCGCGACGGCGGGAGACGCGGAGGCGACGCCGAGGAGCAGGACACCGCAACCGAGGGCGGCTCCCAGCGCGGAGGCATGTCGTCGTCTTCGGGTGGCGTCGCCCCGGACCACGTGATGGTTCATCATCTCTCCTCCGTCGACACTGACGCGGCGTTCCTTGCACGCTCAACATCGCTTGTATACCGGCCGGTAGGTCGCTGGAGAAGAGATCTGTCACATATGCGGGAAACCCCGCCTCCCGAGTACCGGAGACGGGGCCTCACAGCGCACCCGCCGCGGTACGGCGAGAGGTGTCGGGTCACGTGCCGTCAGGCGATGGCTCCGCCGCCGTCGACGTACACGGTGGTGCCCGTCGCGTAGGCGTTGCCGGTGACGAAGAGCACCGCCTGAGCGACGTCGGCCGCCTCCCCCACGCGCCCCACGGGCAGGCGTTGCGTCGCCGCCTCGTACATCCGCTCGCGGGCGGTGACGTCCATCCCCTCCCAGAGCGGGGTCCGCAGGAGCCCCGGCGAGACGGCGTTGACGCGCAGCGGCGCGTACTCCAGGGCCAGGCCGCGCACGAGGGCCTCGAGGGCCGCGTTGATGGCGCTCTGCAGGGCCGAGGCCCGGCCCGGCCGCTGGGAGAGGTAGCCGGCGAGCAGTGTCAGCGACCCGGAGGGCCGGACGCGGACGGACCGGGCGACGCGGTACGCGCCCCAGAACTTGCTGTCCATGGCGGCGTACGCGTCGGCCAGCGGCAGGGCGTCGACCCGCCCCATGGGGGTCTCCCCCGCCGAGACGACGACGTGGTCGAACTCCCCGGCGGTGGCGGCGAACTTCTCCACCTCCTCCTCGGAACGGATGTCCAGGGTCTGCCCGTTCACCGCCCCGCCGCCGGACGCGGTGAGCCCGCCGAGCACCGAGAGGGCCGCGTCGAGCCGCTGCGGGCTGCGCGAGGCGATGACGGTTTCGGCGCCTTGCGTGACGAACTCCCGGGCGGTGGCGAGGCCGACACCGGAGGTGCCGCCGACGACCAGGACGCGCTGGTCTGCGTATGCGCTCATGACTGGTTCTGCTCCTGTACGTGGAGGGGGGGCCGGGCCGGTCAGGCCGCGGGACGGCCGCTGTGGTCCTCGGACCGGGTCCGGGCGAAGCTCGGGCGGTCCAGCTCGGTGATCTGGACGGAGATGTCGCAGGCCGTCTCGCGCAGGGTCGCCTCGAAGACGTCGGCGAGTACGGTCAGGGCGGCCTCGCTCACCGCCGTCCTGGCCTCCGGGGACTTGCCGCCGAACGTCCGTACGTCGAGGTTGACGAACGACTGCTCGCGGGTGCCGTCCCCGATGAAGTACTGGTCCATGCGGACGGCACGGCTCTTGAAGTCCTGGATGCGGAAGCCTCCGACGGAGGCCAGTTCGGTGTGCAGCTTCCCGAAGAGGGCGGCCGGGTCTATGCGCTCCCGGACGTTGCCGGAGTATTCGAGCACGAGGTGAGGCATGGAACGGGGACTCCTTGGGGTAGGGCGACCGGGCGGCGGCCGTCAGCGCGCGTCGGCGGTCTTCAGAGCGGGCTCGGACCCGGCCTTGGACGCGGCGGCCGCCGGTGCCGTCGCGGTGGTCGCCTGCCGCCTGGGCAGGCCGACCGCGCTGAGCACCGCGCTGATCGCGAGGGCCACCACGGCGCAGAGCAGGGCCGCGCGCAGGCCGGACAGGAAGTGGTCGGAGGCGGCCTGGCCGACGAGCAGACCCATCACCGCGACGCCGATGAGGCCGCCCAGTTGACGCGAGGCGTTGAGGACGCCGGAGGCGATACCGGCGTTGGCCGGGTCCACGGAGCCGAGCATGGCGTTGGTCATGGAGGGGACGACCAGGCCGATGCCGAATCCGGCGACGACGAACTGCGCGGTCATCTGCGCGTACGCCCCGGAGTCGACGACGGGGACCGTGGCCAGGTAGCCGAGGACGGCGAGGGTGTTGCCGGTGATCAGTACGGTCCGGGCGCCGTAGCGCTTGACCAGCGGACCGCACGACAGGTTCGCGATCATGATGGCGGCCGTCATCGGGAGGAACGCGAGTCCGGCGCCGATGGGCGAGTAGTCCCAGACCTGCTGGAAGAAGAGGCTGAAGACGAAGATCAGCCCGTAGAAGGCGAAGTTCAGCAGCACCCCGATGAGGGACGTGGAACTGAACGCCCGTCGGCCGAACAGGTGGAGGGGCAGCATCGGGTCGCCACTGCGGCGCTCCGCCGTGAGAAAGCCGACCAGCGCGACCAGGAAGACGGCCAGGCAGGTCAGGACGGTGGCCGAGGACCAGCCCTGCGCGTTGGCCTCCACGATCGCTCCGGTGAACGCGCCCAGGCCGACGACGGCGAGCAGCTGACCGGGCAGGTCCAGCGAGCGGCGGACCGAGGCGTCGCGCGCGGGGGCGGGCCGGGCGTGGGCCCGCACGAGCACGATGCCGACGGCGGCGATGGGGACGTTGACGTAGAAGATCGAGCGCCAGCCGAGCGAGTCCACCAGCAGGCCGCCCACGACCGGGCCGAGCGCGAGGGCGAGTCCGCCGGCCGCGGCCCAGAGGCTCACGGCGCGGGTGCGTTCCGCCGGGTCGGGGAAGTTGGTGTTCACGATCGACAGCGAGGACGGCACGATCATCGCGGCGCCGACGCCCTGGACCACACGGGCGGCGATGAGGGCGACCAACGAGGGGGCGGCGCCGCAGGCCAGGGACGTCACGGCGAACAGCGCGAAGCCCGCCATGAAGATCTGCTTGGGGTCGTAACGGTCGCCCATGGCGCCGGCGGTCAGGAGGAAGGCCGCGAAGGTGAGCGTGTAGCCGTTGATCACCCACTCAAGACCGGACAGACTGCCGCCGAAGTCCGCGCCGAGCGCCTTGGTGGCGACGTTCACGACGCTGACGTCCAGGATGACGACCACGAAACCGAGGCAGGCCGCGAACAGAGTCAGTCCCGGCCGGGTCTTGTGGGGTTGGGTCTGAGGCACGGTTTTCCTTCCGTCGTGCCGGAGGGCGGTGGGGGGCCGGAGCCGGGCGATACGCAGCGGGCTCCGGTAGACTGTTCGTCTACAAGCGAACAGTCCGAGTGTACGCAGATCATCGAACACTCTGCAATCCGTGTACGGCACGCCTCACGGACCAAGCGAGTCGGGACGGAGCAACCAGCCATGACGGCACAGAGCCGAGAGTCGACGGCACGGGGCGGGCGGTCGACCGCGGAGAGCCGACAGCCGACGGCAGCCGCGAGTCACCGGACGCCACCGGTTCACACTCCCCCGGGCGACGTACCGCTGGAGGCGGCGCTGCTCGCCCTCGCCGACCCGGTCCGCCAGACCCTGGTACGGGAGTTGGCCGGAGCCGCCGACTGGGAAAGGGCGTGCGGCAGCTTCGACGTGCCGGTCACCAAAGCGACCCTCAGCCGCCACTTCGCCGTACTGCGCGAGGCCGGCCTCCTGGAGCAGCGCGACGCCGGACCCAAGAGGCTCAACCGGCTGCGCCGCACCGAGTTCGACGAGCGCTTCCCCGGCCTCCTCGCCCTGGTCCTGCGCACCGAGGACACCGAGGACACCGAGGACAAGGCCTGAGCACCTCATCGGGAAGCCCCCGCCGGCAGACCCCGGCGCGTCGCGGCGGGGCGTAGCGCGCGGTCGCGCAGTGCCTTCGCGACGGCGCGCACCGTGTCCGGGGCGGTGCTGGGGGTGCCGAAGGCGAGTGCCGTCGTGAACGCCCCGCCGAGGGTGCCGAGATGGAGGACGACCCCGTAGTTGGCGCCCACGCGGTTGACCACGGTGCGATAGCCGGTGACCCGGGCGGTGTGCGGGCCGAGCGCCGGGTCGACGACACCGACGTTGGTGATGCAGATCCCGGGGGCCGACCGGGCGGCCGCGGTCTCCTCCACCGCCCGCCGGATCACCGCGTGGTCCCGCAGGGGCGGGCGCCACGCGGCGTCCGCCCGCGCCAGCGCCGCGGCGTAGTCACGGGCTTCGTCGGCCGGATCACCCCGGCCGACCCGCACGGGAACGTTCAGGACGTTGATGAAACAGCCCACGTCCGGCAGTTCGGCGCTCTCCTCGTATCGTCGCCGCAGCGACACGGCCGTGCACAGATTCACCTCCGAACGGCCCGTGACCTCGGCGTACGACTCGGCCAGCGCGACCGCGAAGAACTGATTGACCGTCACCCCCCGTTCCCTGCACCAGGACTTGAGGGCCAGGCTCTCCGCCCGGGTGAACGCCAGCGGGACGAAGTCCGCTGCCCGCTCGTCCCACGGCCGGTGCGCCTCGAACGGCAGGGGATCGGGCCGCGGCACGGACTCCCGTACCGGGGCGTCCGGCCCCGCGGGCGGCCGGTACGTCAACGCGTCGGCGTTGGGCGGCAGGGTCCGGACGTCGTGAACGCTCACCCCGTCGGTCGGGGCGAACAGCGCGTCCAGCAGAGCGCGGACCACGGCACCGGTGGAGTGGCCGTCCGAGATCGCGTGGTTGCGGGTGAAGTAGAGGTGCGACGCACCCGCGCCCGGGTCGCGGACGAGGCGCAGCCGCCACAGTGGACCACCGGTCTCCAGCACGTCGTTGAGCTCTCGGCGCAGTGCGTCGTCGGGCGAGTCCGGCGCGCCGAGCGGGTCGTGTCGGATCTGTCCGGGCCGGGGTCCGGGGCCGGTGGTGAACCACAGGCCGTCGGGCCGCTCCTCGATGCGCAACGACAGCAGCGGCAGCTCGGCGGCCCACCGCTCGGCGCCGCGCCGGAAGTGCTCGGGCTCCAGGTCGCCGCGCACCGTGACATGGGTGGTGACCTGCGTGGTGCCGTGCATCAGCGCGTGGGTGCGGGCGAACGCCGCCTCGACGTCGCTGAGTCGGCGCAGCGGGGTCACGGCGTCAGTCCTGTCCGGGGCGGCGCGTCCACACCAGCGGGTGGGACAGCCGCACACCGTGGCTCGCGACGTCGATGGTGACCCGGTCGCCGTCCGCGGTCCGGAACCCGGCGTGGAAGCTGCTGCGGTCGGCGCCTATGTAGACGTAGTGCACCCGGCCGGGGCGGTGCAGGGCCTCGTAGGAGAAGAGGCGCGACATCATCGTGGGCAGGTCGTAGTGGAGGGCGTCGACACCGGTGGTGAACGCGCCCTTCCAGGCCGGTGCCCCGCCGCGCTCGACGGTGACCTCGCCCGTCACCGAGCGCGGCGGTTCGCCGAGGTGCAGCCAGGGGGCCACCCCGGCGTCGCACAGCTTCGCGTACGACAGGTGTCCGGCGTGCTGCTTGAAGCGGCCTATGTCGGTGACGTCGTTGCCGAAGGTGTAGCCGGCGTAGCGGGGCGTCCCCCGTTCGTCGCCCACGTAGACGAGGACCACCTCGGCCTCCTCGCACACGGCCACGGCGTCGCCGGGTACGGACAGCGCCTCGCCTGGCACCTTCAGGACGTCCCCGAGCCCCTTGACGAACCAGTTGGGCTGGTCCGGGACCTCGGCGCCGACCTTCACGTTGTGCGTCATCATGAAGCCGCTGACCAGCGCGTCCCCCACGTGCGCGGGCAGCAACGGCGGCAGCAGCCGTGCCCGGTGACGTTCCGCGGCCGGTACGTCGACGGCCGCCCGGCCCAGGGTGAGCAGCGCGGCGGTGTCCGCCCCGTCGCCGACCGCCTTGGTGAGCAGCGCGGCGAGGGTGTCACCGGCCAGGGGATACAGGCGCAGGGGCGCTCCGGCCTCCGGCACGCCCAGTCCGAAGTGCCGCTCGTCGTCGTAGATGCATTCGAAGACCACCGTCATGGTGGGTGCCTCCTGGGAAGTCGCGGGCTGGGAAGGCGGTGGCCCGCCCGGACCGGGCGGGCCGGTCCGGTCACTCCATGAGGATCTCGACGAGGACGGGCTTGCCGTGCTCCTTGATGTGGGCGACCGCCTCGCGCACGGTCGGCGCGACGGCGTCGACGCGCTCCACCCGCGGCAGGGTGTGGACACCGAACGACTGGGCCAGTGTCACGAAGTCGACGGGCCGGTCGTAGAAACTGGTGGCGATGTGCGCGCGGTCGATGTCCCGGTCGCGGTTGCCGGCGATGCGCTCGGCGTGCTGGGTGGAGTTCAGGTAGAGGCGGTTGTTCATGACGATCACCAGGAGCGGCACGTCGTAGGCGGCGAGAGTCCACAGCGCGCTGGGCGTGTAGAGGAAGTCGCCGTCGGCCTGGAGGTCGACGCAGAGCGTGTCGTCGCTCTGGTGGGCGAGCGCCGCGCCGATCGACGCGCCGAGACCGTAGCCGAGGCCGCCGCCGCCGTTGAGGCCGAGGTAGCTGCCGGGTCGCTCCAGCGGCCAGAGCTTCTTCACCCAGCCGTCGATGGTGAGGCTGCCGGTGTTGGTGAGGATCCACTCCTCGTCGCGGACCGCACGGTGGATCTCGTCGACGGCCGCGGACACGTGGATACGGTCGCGGCCCTTCGCCTCCTCGGCCTGGCGCGCCCAGTCGGCGCGGGCTTCGGTGTGCAGGTCGGCGAGGGCCTTGGTGCGCTGTTCGCGGCGCTCGGTGAACGCGGGCGCCGCGAACGGACCGGCCGGGTCCTCGACGACCGTACGCAGCGCGGCCACCGAGTCCGCGGTGTCGGCCGCGACGGCGCGGGTGACCGGCACGAACTGCTGGTAGTCGGCGGCCCATTTGCTGGTGAGCAGTTCGTTGAAGCCGACGGTGACGATGTCGGCGCCGTTCGCGGGCGCTCCCTGGTCGGTGAGCGTGAGAAAGGAGCCGAGGGCGCCGACCAGGTCCTGCACCTCGAGGGCGAGGACGAGGTCGGCGTCGGCCAGGAGCGTGCCCGAGGTGTGACTGACGTTGAGCTGGTGGGTGTTGGGGAAGTTGAGCCGGTTGCCGCGGTCGACGACGGCCAGGCCGAGTGCGTCGGCGAGCGCGACCAGCTGCGCGACGGTACCGGGGTCACGGCCCGAGAAGTCGACGACCAGGACCGGGAGTCGGGCGGCGAGCAGTCGCCCGGTCAGGTCGTCGAGGTCGGCGCCGTTCAGCGCGGGCAGCCGGGCGGCCTCGGTGGCCCGCGCGGGGAGCAGCCGTACGCCCTCCTCGAGCGGCTGCTCCTGCACGTCGAAGTCGAGTGCCACGAACACCGGCGCCTGCATCGGCGTGTTCATCAGCTTGAAGGCGCGGTAGAGGGACTCGACGGTGGCCCGCTGGCCGATGGGCTGGTCGCACCACTTCACGTAGTCCTTGACGACGGACTCGATGTTCTGCGAGGTGTGGATCCAGTCGATCCACGGGCGGCGCTTGCCGGCGTCGACGGGGCCGTTGCCGCCGAGTACGAACAGCGGTACGCGGTCGCACCAGGCGTTGAAGACGGCCATCGAGGCGTGCAGCAGACCGACGTTGGCGTGCACGAACACACCCATGTGCCGGCCGCTCGCCTTGTGGTAGCCGTGCGCCACGGCCACGGCGATCTCCTCGTGGCAGGTCATGACAATCTCGGGGGCGATCTCGGCGTTGTCCGCGTGGACGAGGGAGTCGTGCACGCCGCGGAAGGACGCGCCGGGGTTGAAGGCGACCTTGTCGATGCCCTGCTGGTGCAGGAACTCCACCACCAGGTCGGAGAAGTAGGACGTCGTCATGCGTGTTCCTTCGTACGGGGCGCGGGAGCGGGGAGGGGCCGCCAGGACGTGTCGCCCTCGGTGCGGCGCAGCACGGCCCAGGGTTCGGCGTGTTCGTTGAGGTCGAGGCCGAAGCCGGGCCCGGGGGCCGGGGTGATGGTGTTGGTGGTACGGCACACCGCCGGGGGCGGTGAGACGACCGGTTCGGGGAAGAAGCGGTCGGACTGGCCGGCCTCCACGGTGAACGCGTCGCCGTGTGCGAAGGCGAGGGCGCGGCCGGCGTTGATGAGCGGTCCGACCTCGGCGACCTGGACGCCGATCTGGAAGCCGAGGCCCGCGCGCCGGGCCAGCTCGATCACTTGCGCGGCGGTGACCGGGCCGCCGTTCTTCGCCACCCGGACGTTGAAGGCGTCGCAGGCCCCGGACTCGACGGCGGTGCGGGCGTCGTCGAGGGTGCACACCGACTCGTCGAGCAGGATGCGAAGACCGGTGCGGGCCCGCAGCCGGGCGAGATCCGCCCAGGACCCCTTGGCCAGGGGCTCTTCGACGAGGTCGGCCCCGGCGTCGCACAGCGCGGCCAGGTGCCCGTGGGCCTCGTCCGGGGTCCAGCTCATGTTGGCGTCGACCATGACGGGGACGGTGTCGCCGAGGCGGGCGCGGATCGCGGTGACCGTGCGGAGGTCGCGGGCGATGTCGTCGGCCGCCTTGACCTTGACGAAGTGGAAGGGGCCGCGGGTGTCGAGGAACTCCTCGACGTCGAGGCTGAGGTCGAGTACCTGGGAGACGGGCAGCGCGGGGCGGCGCGCGGCGGGTGCCCCTTCGGTGGGCACCAGTTCCGCCCCGCCCAGGCCCAGCCGCCTGCCCAGCAGGTCGAGCAGCGCGGTCTCCAGGAGGCAGAGCAGATTGCCGCCGCCTCGCAAGCCGAAGGTCCCGGCGACTCCATCGTGGCGCAGCCGGGCGAGGAGCGCGGCCGGTTCGGTCGAGCGGACCCGCGCGAAGATCTCGTCCAGCGGCACATGGCGAAGGGCGCCGGTCACGGTCTCGGTGGTCTCCCCGGTGACGTACGCCCTGGGGGCGCACTCCCCCAGGCCGCTCGCTCCGTCGACGTCCAGGCGCAGCAGGAGGCTGTCGGAGGTGGAGCGGCGTTTGGCGGGGTGGTCGAAGGAGACCGCCATCGGCATCTCGACCCGGTACAGGACGGCCTCGGCGGCGTCAGGCATGGCGGTCCAGCCCCTGGAGGAGGGTGAACGTGGACGCCCAGTCGACGAGCCGGGCCCGTACGTCGGTGTAGAAGAGGTAGTGCTTGTCGGTGGCGAACTGGAGCAGGGCGCCGTGGCTCCCGGTCATCCCGAGGAAGGTGCGCCGCGCGTCGTCGAGGTCGATGATCGGGTCGCTGATGCCGGACACGTAGGCCGCCGGGACCGCGGGCAGCGCCCGCTCGGGCCGCATGTACAGCCGCTCCAGGTCGAGCAGCACGCCCCGGGAGCGCCGGGTCAGTTCGCGTACCGCCAGGTCGTCGTGGTCGATGAAGTGCCGGTGGCGCGCCTCGTCCGTGAAGTCCTGGGCCCTGAGCCCGGCGTCCCACGGCTCCTGGCCGGCCTCGGCCGCCAGGGTCCGCAGCTGCTCGTCGTCGAGGGTGGCGTGCAGTTTGCCCAGCCATGCCGAGCAGAAGACGGCCGCGTCGTAGCGGGTGGTGAAGTCCGGGTGGTGCATGAGCGCCGCCATGAAGGAGCCGCCCAGGCAGTGCCCGAAGAGCGACAGCGGCACGCTCTCGCCGACCGCCTCCCGTACGTACTCCAGCGCGGCCACGTAGTCGCGGATCACCGTGTCCACGTCGGGCAGGTCGTGCCGTGTGCCGCCGCTGATGCCGCTGCCGCGCCGGTCGAGGACGTAGAAGGCGATGTCGTTGTCGGCGAACTGGGGCCCGACCTCCCACAGCCAGCCGGCGTGCGACTGCAGTCCGTGGAAGTAGAAGACGGCGCCTTTCACCTGTCCGCGCGGCCGCCACAGGTGCAGCGCCAGTTCGGCGCCCTCGACGGGGATGCCCACGATCTCGCGGCGGATGTTCTGCGGCGGCCTCTTGGTCTCGATCACGTCCGAACTCCCCTTTCAGCGGCCGGATATGCGGCCGGATATGGCGGCGACGAAGTCGATGTCCTGCTGGAACGGCTTGTACTTGTACTGGGTGGCGTTGCCCGCCTGGCGGCGGCTTTCGATGTAGGTGGTAATGGCGTCGTGGGGCACGGTGACGACCTCCAGCGCGCCGAGCCGCCCGCTGTCCCGCTTGGACGCGTACTCGATGTTGATGTCGTGCAACGCGCTGTCGACGTCGACAGACAGGGCCTTGTCCAGTCGCGGTGACGGCTCGGGGGCCTCGGCGACGACGATGTAGTACGGGGGCTCCGCCCACCGCGGTCCGCACATGTAGAGCCCGGTGCCGAGGCCGCTGGCCGCGAGACCCCGCCGGATGGCCTCGGTGACCTGGGACTCGGTGATCTTCTCGCCGGTGAAGGAGTGGAAGATGCCGTCACGGTGGACGAAGTGGACCCACGGGGTGCCGTCCACGATCCGGTCGACGCGGTAGATGTCGCCCGTCCACAGGCGGTAGAGGCCGTTGCCCTGCGTCATGATGAGGTGGTAGTCGCGGCCGGGTTCCACCTCGTCGAACAACAGCGTGTGAACCGGCTCGCCGCTGTCGACGAGTTCACCCAGGGGCACATCGGCGGGTACGAACTCGAAGTACGCCTGCCCCACGGCCAGCGGCTGGCTGTGTGGCGAGTCGTCCACCGGGATGGTGGTGACCCCCTCGGTGCCGCAGCTCATGAACGGCAGCTTGTCGACGCCGGGGAGGACCGCGTCCAGCTTGGCCGCGTACAGCCCGGCGGAGGCGGAGAGCCAGCAGGTGTAGAGGGTGAGGGAGGGCCACACGTCCTTGAGGCTGAAGTCCGGCTTGCGCAGGACCTCTTCGAGGTGCCGGGCGGCCCGCTCGTCGGGTTCGGTGTACGGCCTGCCCTCCAGCGTTCCCTCGCGCAGGTCGCGCACCAGGTCCGTGCCGTGCGCGGCCAGCAGGTCCCGCAAGGAGATCAGGGTGCTCGGGTTGATCGCCGAGATGTAGTGCAGGTCCCTGCCGACGAGGTGCCGGATGCGGTGGTACATGCGGCCCTCGTGGGCGCTGGGGACGGCCGGGCCGAACCACGGCGACTCGTACCACGGCGGATTCCAGTCGCGACTGTTGATCTGCGGGTGCCGGTTGCTGACGGCCTGGTGCCCGATCCCATGGACGAAGTCGAAGACGTCCTCCCGGACGGTCTGGGTGTCGAGCGTCGCGTACGGGTGGTCGAGCAGCTCCGGGTGGTACTCCAGGTACGTGCCCCACATCGCCTTCATGGCGGGGATGCGGTAGGTGAGAAGCCAGTGCAGGGTGTAGGGCACCAGCTTGGGGACTCCGGTGGTCCCGCTGGTCTTGAGCCAGCGCAGCACCGGACTGCAGGTCAGGGTTCCGCCCTTGGTACGGGTCTCGCGCTCGATCTCCGGTACGAAGTCGTCGTAGCGCATGATGGGCAGCACCGAACGGAAGAGGCCGGGGTCGGCGGCGACGGCGTCGTAGCCCCGCTCCCGCCAGTGGACCGAACCCGCGCTCATGTCGATGACGTCGGCGAGGACGCGCTGTTGTGCGACACCGGGTTGCTTCAGGTCGGACAGCAAGGCGTCCCGGGCCTGCCGGCACTCGTCCGCGAAGGGAGCGCGGCGGTCGTTCCAGTGTTTCTGCCAGTGCGGTATGTCCACGGCTGCTCCTGAGGATCTGTATCTGGCTCTGGGCTCTGCTGCGGGAAAAGAAGAGAGCGGCACGTCGGAGGACGGCTCTCGAGAACCTGGCCGGGAGGAGTCAGCGGTCGATGTAGGCCATCATTCGCTCGTTGTAGCGAGGGCCGGCGACCAGCTCGGCGCGTACGGCGTCGTCGATCTCGGCGAGCGTGTCCACGCCGAGCGCCACCGTGGCGGAGCGGGTGTTCTCCTCCAGGTACGTACGCCGCTTGGTGCCCGGGATGGGGACGATGTCGTCGCCCTGGTGCAGCGCCCAGGCGATGGCGAGCTGGGCCGGGGTGAGTCCGTGGCGCTCGGCGACCTCCCGGATCTTCGCGGCGATCGCCATGTTCTGTTCGTAGTTGACGCCCTGCAGACGCGGGTCGTGGTGCCGGAAGTCGTCGTCCGGGTAGTCCTCGGCGCGCCGTACGCCACCGGTCAGGAAGCCCCGGCCGAGCGGGCAGAAGCCGACGAGGCCGATGCCGAGTTCCCGCAGGAGCGGCAGGACCCCGTCCTCCAGGTTCCGCTCCCAGACCGAGAACTCGCTCTGCACGACGGACAGCGGGTGGACGGCGTGGGCGCGACGGATGGTCTTCTCGCCCGCCCCGCACAGGCCCAGGTAGCGGACCCTGCCCTGCCGTACGAGGTCGGCCATGGTGCCGACGACGTCCT
>NZ_JAGXJM010000803.1:0-228 GCF_019091445.1 Streptomyces sp. GbtcB7 | reverse complement strand
GAGGGGTACCGGGGCGACCAGGCCGACGAGGCCGACACGGCATGACCATGACCGCGCTCCACCTCACCGACGACGGGGAGGCGGCGGACCCCGCCGCCTTCCTCGCCCGGCTGATCCACTACGACCGCGCCGCCGCCGTACGCCTCCAGGCGTCCGGCACCGCGCGCGCGGTCTTCGGCCCGCCGCCGGCGGTCCAGGTTCTCGCGGTCCGTACGGCGCGGCTCGCCC
>NZ_JAGXJM010000802.1:0-228 GCF_019091445.1 Streptomyces sp. GbtcB7 | reverse complement strand
AGGACCCCGTCTCCTCCCTCAACCCGCGCCGCAGCGTGGGCGAGGCGATCGCCGATCCGCTGCGCGCGCAGGGGGAACGGGACGAGGGGCGCATTCGGGGGCGTGTACGGGAACTGTTGGGGCGCGTAGGGCTCGAAGCGGCGCACTACGACCGCTACCCGCACGAGTTCAGCGGCGGACAGCGCCAGCGCGTCGGGATCGCCCGGGCGCTCGCCGCCGCCCCACGCG
>NZ_JAGXJM010000801.1:0-229 GCF_019091445.1 Streptomyces sp. GbtcB7 | reverse complement strand
GGGGGGGGAGCGCGCGGGGGGGGCCGGCCGGCCGGGCCCCCGGGGGGGGGCCGGGCCCGGGGAACACTGGGGGGGGGGGCCCGGTCGGGGGCCCCAGCGCCTCCCGGGCCCGCCCCCCGGCCCGCCCGCCCCCCCCCCCCCCCCCCCCAGGGGGCCCCCGGCGGGGGGGGGGCCCGCCTGCCCCCCCCCCTTCGGGGGGGGGGGGGCACCCCCCTGGGGGGCCCCCCCT
>NZ_JAGXJM010000800.1:0-229 GCF_019091445.1 Streptomyces sp. GbtcB7 | reverse complement strand
CGGGACCGGAGAGGAGGCGACGCTGGCCGAGCGGCTTGCCGGCAGCGAGGAGATCAAGCAGGTCAGCGCCAACGGCGAGCGCCGAGGCGAGGGGGAGGGCGCCCAGTGGCAGATCCTCGCCGTGCGGCGCCCGGCGAGCGCCGAGAAGCTGCGCGGCGCCGACGGCGCGGCCCATCTCGCGCTGGACCTCCTCCTGGGGACGGACGCAGCGCCGCGCACCCTGTACAAC
>NZ_JAGXJM010000799.1:0-229 GCF_019091445.1 Streptomyces sp. GbtcB7 | reverse complement strand
CCTGGCCCCGCCCAGGGTCGGGAGGATCAGCGCGCCCCCCCCGGCGTTGATGAGGCAGTAGTCGTAAAGACGCAGCGGAGCGGCGATGTAGCGAGCGCTGAGGTACTGCCCCCCGGTGATCCCCCCGCGCATTACGGCCACCGGGGTCAGCCCGGCGGTGCGGCGGTTGTTGATGGCGATCCGCGCGAGCGCACCCTCCGGCCCCCCCTATTCGTACTGGTACCGGCGG
>NZ_JAGXJM010000798.1:0-229 GCF_019091445.1 Streptomyces sp. GbtcB7 | reverse complement strand
GGCCCGTCTGCAGAAGCTTGAGAACCGGCTTGAACTGGTGCGGGCGGAACACGGTTCGCGTCGCCCGGAACGAGTAGATCGTGTCGGCAAAGCGACCGCGTAGCTTGGTGCGAGTGAGGGTCGCTCCGAACCGCGCAGCGGATGAACGCTCGCCCAGGACCCACTCGTCGGGCTGGTCGGAGGCCTCGATCGGCGCGAGCTTCTTCTCAAGCTCGGAGCGCAGACCACC
>NZ_JAGXJM010000797.1:0-229 GCF_019091445.1 Streptomyces sp. GbtcB7 | reverse complement strand
GCCTAGCACCGCACCAGGTGCGACGACGTCCTCGTTCTCGGCGAACACCGTCCTCTTCAGTTCCCGGTCCTCGAAGACCCCCCGGATCACCAGGTCCGCGCCGGCGGCGTCCGCGGCGCGGCCGGTGGGATGGATCCGGCCCAGGATCAGGTCGGCGGCGCCGCGGGTGTGGCTGCCCCGGGCCACGGCCTTGTCGACGTCGCGCGCCGAATTTGCCCTGCCCTTCTCC
>NZ_JAGXJM010000796.1:0-229 GCF_019091445.1 Streptomyces sp. GbtcB7 | reverse complement strand
CCTTGCCGAGTCCGGCGCCCTGGAGGGCGGGGCTGACCGCGAACATGCCGAGGTAGGGGTGGTCGCCGCGGTGTTCGAGCTGGCAGCAGGCGCCGACGGCGCCGTCCCGCTCCACCGTCAGAAGGCGGCTGCCGGGCGCCTTGATGACGGCGAGCACGCCCTCCGGGTCGGTCCGCTGACCTTGGAGGATGTCCGCCTCCGTGGTCCAGCCGGTCCGGCTGGAGTCCCC
>NZ_JAGXJM010000795.1:0-229 GCF_019091445.1 Streptomyces sp. GbtcB7 | reverse complement strand
CAACGCAGTCTCCCGCTGTCCCGCAGACCCCCGGCGACCGGCAGACCACCGGCCCGCCGCAGACTCCAGGCGTTCCGCAAATCCCAGGCGTTCCGCAGACTACGGGCGCCCCGCAGACCCCCGGCATCCCGCAGACCTCAGGCGCACCCCCGACCCGGAACACCCCGTACAACCCGAACACCCCGCACATTCCACCAGGCGGCCCGGCCGCCCCCGGTGGCACGCTCGG
>NZ_JAGXJM010000794.1:0-229 GCF_019091445.1 Streptomyces sp. GbtcB7 | reverse complement strand
GCGATCTACCGAACGCCCGGCAGTGACGCGGACCCGCAGAGCGTCCCCAGCGGGCAGCCGACGCGGATCTCCGGCTCGCAGTCGGCCGACACCCTCGACTTCGGCAAAGAGGGCGGTGGCGTGACAACGTTGTCCTTCGGCAGTTCCAGCGACAGCGGCCAGCGCGGCGGCCTGGGCTTCAGGGAGTCGTCCCTGTACCTGGGCAACAACAGCGACCGCAGCAGCGGAC
>NZ_JAGXJM010000080.1:0-13819 GCF_019091445.1 Streptomyces sp. GbtcB7 | reverse complement strand
GGCTCCCTGGTAGGCCACCGACGAGTCGATGTAGCGGTCGGAGATGACGACGGCACCCCGCTCCAGCGCGGGCCGCAGAGCTGTTCGGTGTGAAGCCGATCCTGGATCGCAGACTGCGGGAGAAGCCCTACGGTGAGGCGGGGGGAAAGCCGCAGGAGTGGCTGGACCGGCGCTTCGTCCCACCGCCGGCTGTCGGGGAGCGAATGGACCACGACGAGGGTGTGGAGGATTCCGAGACCAAGGCTGTGTGGGTGCGCCGAACCTAGGCGGCCACGGACGAGATCCTGCAGAACCCTTGCGAACACCAGATCATCGTGACGCACGGCGGCTCCCTGACGTTCGTCGTGGCGTCCTGGATCAAGATGCCGATCGAGTCGGCCGCTATGCCAGTTTCCGGACCCCCTCGCGCGGCATTACCACGCTGCGCGAAGACGACTTCTTCCACAACCGCCAAGCGTCAGCCTCGGTGACACTCTTCATCTCGACTCGGCCCAAGCTGGCTGACCTCAACCTGACCCGCTTCGACGGCCCGCCGCCCTCACGGGGACGCTGTTGGCGAATTGTGGGGCTCGTGCGTGACGTCGGTCTCCGAGACCTGGTTGTGGTCTTGGAGACCGAGGATTGTGTTTGGGGTGGGGTACGGGTGTCGATGAAGCCGCTGGTGCAGGGGAAAGTTCCGGCGGAGACGGTGCGGGTGGCGCGGGCGGCGTTCCCGAAGGGCAGTATGGCGATCAGGGCTCGCGACGAGCTGGGCGTGATGTTCACGGACGAGCAGTTCGCGGGCCTGTTCCCAGCGCGGGGGAAACGTGCATGGTCACCGGGGCGGCTGGCCTTGGTGGTGTTGCAGTTCGTGGAGAACCTCACCGACCGGCGGGCCGCCGAGGTGATGCGGGCCCGGATCGACTGGGAATACGCCCTCGGGCTGTACGGGCCAGACTCGCCCGTTCGCCCGGAACGACCGATGAACTGCCCTTAATCATCAGTAAGTTGTCTGCGTGTCACGATCGCCGCCTTACCGGATCCGCCCTCCAGGAGATCCGGCTCGGCAAGGACCTCACACGGGCTCTAGAGACACAGCTTCTTCACATGTGATCAAATCCGGGTGTTCCAGCAGGTCAGACCCCTGATGGGCATCCATGCACTTGCACCACAGAAAGGGACTCCATGAGAGTCCGGATCAACTGGGACGCGAAGTCAACGTTCGAGTACGAATCCTCGATGTCCAGCAGCATTGACACCGCGATCAAGATCACGAACAGCTGGAGCATCGGCGCGTCCAAGGAACTGTCGCAGAGCACCGGCGTGTCCGTGGGCTACGCCAACAAAGCCAAGTACTCGCACCAGTACGAGGTGCCGAACCTGTACACGAAGTGGAAGAAGCAGCACTGGTGCTCGGGCACGGTGCGCTCCACCCGGTACAAGATCGAGGCAAGCAGGTACCACATACCGGCCGGCGGCGCGGTGGGCAAGGTCGGCAAGGACGTGTCGTCGAAGGACGGGTCGGCGAACGTCAATAAGGCCCCGAAGGCTAACCGGACCTACCTCGAGGGGGGTGGTGGCACCCTTTCGCTTGCTCACGGCAGTTCTGTGAAGTTCGGCGGCGCGGTGAGCGCCTTCGGTATCTCGCTCGGTGCGAAGACCGGCTACGACAGCAGCCACAGGCAGAGGATCACGTTCGGAAACCAGCCCGGCAAGCACTGGATCTGGGGCAAGAACGGGTCGATCAGCAGTGGCAAGGCCGGTGTCTTCTACTCCAAGTAGGCGCGGCCGGCTGATCGCCGGAACCGCGCTGCTGATCGTGGCGGCGGCCCTGGTGGCCTGGCTGGTCCAGCAGGGACGAGATGGCGCAGGTACACGGGACGGCCACGCGCTCGACGGAGGCATGGCCTCCCAGAGTGATGTGGGGTACGAGCATCTGCGGATCGGCAAGGAGTACTGGCTGAACCTGCTACAGGCGACCAACGTCAGCGGTGAACCGGTGACCGTACTCAAGGCCCGGTTCGTCAGCCTGCCGAAAGGACTGGAGCTGATCGGCTACAAGGTGGTGAGCACCGAAGACACCGACGGATACGGGATCGGCGTGCTCCCGGTGAAGTCACCATTCGATGACGTCACCGGCCTGCCGGAACGGTCGAACACCTTCACCGTGAAAGCCCACAAACCAGCCGTGTGGTATCACATGGCCCGGCTCAAGGTGACCGGGCCGGTGACGGGCGACACGTCGCAATGCCGGTTTTGGTACCAGCAGGGTTCGGTGAAATACCGGCAAGATCTGCGGTGCGTCAACCAACTCCGCCTCGCCAAGAAATAAGACAACCAAGCACGCCCCCAGAACACATGGTTCTGGAGGCGTCTTGACGTTACAGACCGTGGGCGACGGACTCCGGGCGCCGGTCGAGTTGTTGCTGCCACCCCACCCCGCGTTGCAAGGCGAGCGTCGTCGGGTTTCTCGGCTCACGGCGCGACATCCCGGAACGGTCGGACTGCGGCAGCCCACAAAACGGGGAGCTGGCCACGTCGCTGGCTTCTTTGCGGCGGAGGGGGCAGGCGGGGCGTGGCGTCGTCTCTTCGCGGAGGGCCTGGGGCGGCGGGTTGCGGGAGATCCGGTACGTGTCCTCGTGCACCTCGCCGTCACCGAAGGTGTCCGCGCCCGGGTCCTGGCGCAGGGATTGATAACGGCGTAATTGATTCCTGCCCGTGATGCGGCCGGGCGACGGAAGCTAGATGCCTGGCTACCGGGTGAAGTCACCGCACTGCACAAACTCGGTAGCCTTCCTCGCCTTCGGGCATCCGGGGAGAACGGAGCCGACGCTCCGACATAAGTCCATATCCGAGTACGGCGTGCGGTGCCTGGTTCTCGACCTGATCACTGAGAGCCACAGTGGTCGGTTCGAGCAGCCATGGCACCGAACCGACCACCTTCACGGAAGGTACGTCGGACGGATGGAAACGGCCGGTTGGGCAACCGCCGCGGTGGCGGCGCTCGGTGGGTGCGTGCTCGTACTCGGCTACGTCCTCGATCAGGTGCCGGCACTCGCCGAGAAAGCCGTACGGGCTATCGCCGCGGTACGTCGGCTGCGCGACGAGTGGCGGAACGAGTGAGCGGGCCCGCGCCCAGGGCGGCGCGCTCCACCCCCGGCCCGAGGTCAGGCTGCGATGCTGTGCTCGGCTGCGGCGAGAGCGCCGAGGTCCGCCCCACACACACCGGCCGCGGTTGTCGAGGCGCACGGTTGCGGTGCAGTCCTCGTTGCTCGAGCAGGTCACACTCGGCGACCCGTCCGGGTCGGTGTGCAGGGTGAGCTCGCCGCCGCACCGCGGGCACGGTCGGTCGGGTATGGGCGTGGTGCGCTGGTCGAGACCGAGGGTCCGCAGCAGTCGGCCCTCGCCGATGCGCGGTACGCCGTGCCTCGTGCAGCGGATGTGGGGGCAGGGGAGCGAACGGCGGTGCGGCGAGGGTGCCGTCGAGCTGCTGCTCGGGCAGTCTGGTCAGTTGCTTGGGGTCATCGCCGAGGCCGGCAGCGAGGCTGGCTTGACGATCCGGCTGTCCGACGGCACCGGACTGCATTGAGCCGCGAGAACCTACAGCGTTGCGCTCGCGGCCCCGGTTGCACGGTCGGGGCGCAGAGGAGTCGCGGGCGGCCGCCAGGCGGGGCTGGATCAGGCGGGCGGTGGGGCGTTGGGCGGGGCTTGTTCGGTGGGCTGGTCCATTGCGGAGAGCTGCTGTTCCGTCCAGATGACCTTTCCGCCGGATGTGTAGCGAGTACCCCAGCGGTCGGCGAACTGGGCTACCAGGAAGAGGCCCCGGCCGCCTTCGTCCATGGTGGTGGCTCGGCGCAGGTGCGGAGAGACGCTGCTGCCGTCGGAGACCTCGCAGATGAGGCTGCGGTCGCGGATCAAGCGCACACCGATGGGGCCGGTTGCGTGCCGGATGGCATTGGTGACCAGCTCGCTGAGGATCAACTCCAGGGTGAACGCCTCCTCTTTCATATCCCAGTCGCCCAGGAGTCGGGTGGCGGCAGCACGCACGTCGGCAACGGCCGAGGGGTCGGACGGTACGTCCCACGACGCGGTGCGATTGCCGTCGAGCAGCCGAGTGCTGGCGACAAGCAGGGCTACGTCGTCGCGTGGCGCTACGGGGACCATGGCATCCATCGCTGCCCGGCACACCTGGTCCGGCGTTTGCCCGGCGTGCGCAACAGCACGGCGCAGGAGCTCGATGCCTTGATCGATGTCACGCTGCCGGTCTTCGATCAGGCCGTCGGTGTAGAGGACGATGGCGGTGCCCTCGGGCAGCAGTATCTCTGTCTTTTCGTAGGGCAGTCCTCCCAGCCCCAACGGCGGGCCGGCCGGTACGCCGGGCAGGTCCGCATGCCCGTCCGGGCGCACGATGATGGGTTCCAGGTGGCCCGCCCTGGCCATGGTGCAGAGACGGGAGATCGGGTCGTAGATCGCGTACAGGCAGGTGGCGCCCGTGAGTGTCGGTGTTTCACCGTCGCCGTCCCGGTCCTGGTCGATGCGGGTGACAAGTTCGTCCAGGTGACAGAGCAGTTCGTCAGGTGGCAGGTCGAGCGTGGAGAAGTTGTGGACGGCGGTGCGCAGTTGTCCCATGGTGGCGGCGGCGTGCAGTCCGTGCCCCACAACGTCGCCCACCACGACGGCGACGCGGGCTCCGGGGAGGGGTATGACGTCGAACCAGTCACCGCCGACACCGCCGAGTCCTGCCTCTGCCGGAAGATAGCGGTGGGCCACGTCGACCGCGCTCTGCTCGGGGAGAGCGTGCGGCAGAAGGTTGCGTTGCAGCGTGACCGCCGTGGTGTGCTCGCGGGTGAAGCGACGGGCGTTCTCGATACTCACCGCCGCGCGGGCGACCAGTTCCTCTGCGAGCGAGAGGTCTTCCTGAGCAAACGGTGTCGGCTCCTTCGAACGCCAGAACGTCGCCACGCCGAGAATCACTCCGCGGGCACGCAGGGGAGCAGCGATCATGGAGTGGATCCCGTATGCCACCAGTCTGCGAGCCCGGTCGGGGTCCTGCGCCTGCCAGCCGGAGAAGGCCGCCAGGTCGGCCTCCAGCACGATCTGCCCGGAACCGAAGCCGGATGCCTGTGGTGTTGACGGGTCGAAATGGATGAGCCAACCGGGAGGGTAGAGCGGCGCATCCGTGCGTATGCCGTCCACTGCGACACGACGTAGTTCCGCTGTACGCAATGGGTTCGGTTCGTCGCCGCGCAGCACGGCATCGACCAGGTCGACGGTGACGTAGTCGGCGAACCTGGGCACCGCGAACGCCGCCAGTTCCTGAGCCGTGTGGGTCACGTCGAGGGTGGTACCGATGCGCATACCGGCGTCGTACAGCAGTGTGAGCCGTTCCTGGACTACTTCCACCCGGCCCATCAGTGCGCTGAGTTCGGTTGTGTCGCGCAGCGTGGCGACCCAGCCTCCCAGCCCGGGCTGCTGCGCCATGGGGCGTTGGCTGACGGCCAGGAGCCGGTCGCCTACCTCGATGACCTCGTCCGTGGTCGCTCTGCCCGACAGGAGAAGCTGCTCGGCCTTTGGTTCGAGTCCCAGATCCGTGACGGGCCGTCCGTCCCCGTCGGCCCTCAGCCCGAGCAGGCGCCGTGCTTCGTCATTGGCCAGCAACAGACGCCCCTGGGAATCGACGATCAGAACACCTTCCCGTACCGAGTGCAGAACAGCATCGTGGTGCTCGTACATACGGGTCATCTGCGTCGGGCCGAGGCCGTGTGTCTGACGGCGCAGGCGCCTGCTGATCAGTGCGGTTCCCCCGGTGGCCGCCGAGAGCACCACTCCGGTCGCCGCCAGGACGAGTGGCACCTGTCGCTCGGCTGCCAGGCTCACCTGCTTGACCGTGATGCCCGCGGAGACGAGACCGATGACCCTCCCGTCACCTGTGGTGACGGGAACGACGGTGCGTACCGAGGGGCCCAGCGTCCCGGCAGTCGTTTCGGTGACGATCCCGCCGTGCTGCGCTGCCGCGATGCTGCCGATGTAGCGCCGGCCGATCTGCGCGGGGTTCGGATGGGTGTAGCGGATGCCCGTGGGACTCATCACGACGATGAAGTCCACGGCGGTGCGTCGGCGGGTTTCTTCGGCCTGCGGCTGAAGCGCGGCGGTCGGATTCGCGCTGGACAACGCCTGTCGCACGGTGGGGGAGGCGGCGACTGCCGAGGCAACGGCCAGTGACCGGTTGCGGGCCTCGCGCTCGGCGTCGCCCCGGTACTGGAACATCAGGGCGGCGACCGCCGCTGCCGCAAGGGCCAGGATCAAAATGGCCTGCAGAAGGAAGACCTGGCCCGCGACGGTGGGCAGCCCACGCCAGGACCGCATACGTCCGATCGGCTGATGCATATGCCCATATAACATCGTAGATATGTCAATATCACCCCTAGGTGACACACAGCCTTACTGGCAGTTCGGAGCGTGCCCGAATGTGTACGCATGGTGACTGCGAGTCTTGCCCGATGTCGCCGTCGGCCCAGGTGAGCACCCGGATCTCCATCTCCGTATAGTCGGCGCCCTTCGGTTCCCGCCGAGAAGGCGCTCGGGCCGCCGCCGAAGGCTCTCTGGCCCGGCTGGGCACCGACCATATCGATCTGTACTACCAGCACCGCGTCGACCCGGGCACGCCCGCCGAGGAGACTGCCGGCGCCGTGGCGGAGCTGGTCGCGGAGGGCAAGGTCCGCTCCTTCGGCCTGTCCGGACACCATCCGCCGCGCTCACCCCGTCCACCCCGTCACCGCGGTCCAGTCCGAGTATTAGCTGTTCACCCGCGACCCCGAGGCCCGTGTCCTGCCGGTGCTGCGTGAGCTGAACATCGGCTTCGTACCCTTCCCCCCCTCGACCGGGGCTTTTTGACCGGCACGTTCCGCTCCACCGGACCAGGTCGACGCGAGCGTCTTCCGGGCGGACAACCCCCGGTTCAGCGGCGACAACTTCCAGCACAACCTGCGCCTGGCCGACCAGGTTGCCGCGATCGCCTCCGAGATCGGCGCCACCCTGGCCCAGGTGGCGCTGGCAGGGCTGCTGGCCCAGGGTGACGACATCGCCCCGATCCCCGGCACCCGTCGCGTCGCTCACGTCGAGGAGAACGCCGCTGCCGACTCCGTCCACCTCGCCGACGAGCAACTCGACCGGCTCACCAGCCTCCCGTCGGCTGCGGGAGACACCTACAACGAGGCGGGGGCGGCGGCCCGGACGGGGGCGGCGGCGTGGGCGGTGGTGGGGGCGAGCAGTACGGCGAGCGCGGACAGCGCGCCAGCAGCTGTGCGGGCGACGGGGGTGAAACGCGCGACGAGTTCCTTTCGAAGATCACGAACGGTTTGTGATCTTCGTAGCGGGCCCGCATCCCACCCGTCTGGCACTCTGCCGTCGACTCACCCGTGCGCCTGGTGAGTCACACCGCCGCCAATGACCTCGCGCGGCCGCGGTGGCCCACTGTCTTCGCGGTGCGTCGCGGCGCTCAGTTGGCCCGGGAGGGGCGCCGGGTCCCGGTGGCGCACGCCGTTGCACCTGCAGTCCGGCACTGGCCGTGCGGCCGGCGCGACCACGAAACGCTGCCCTCGCGTCAGGTGGCCGAAGGGAGTTGGGTGGCTTCGTTCACTTCAGCGGCAGCGTTTGTCTGCCTGTTTGGGCAGCAGTTGGTGATCGCGTCAGCTACTGGGTAGAGCAAGAACCGACGAAGGGCACGGTGATATTGCACTTCGCGAATCGTTCCCCTGACCCGGTAACGAACCTGACGATGCTGTATTCCGGGATCGGAATGAGGGACGGCCCCGCGGTCTGCCCCACGATCCTCGTCGCTGGCCAACTCGAACTAGCCGTTGAATGCCTACGGGTTGGCTGGCCTTCGTGCAGCGGGCCCTCATGACCGTTTCCGCAGAAGACTATCGGTGCGTTCATGGGTTGGCCGGGTGTGTGGCCAGGCGGAGAAGTGCCCTGACAACACACCCGGGATGGTCACTTCCGGATGGAGGCCAGTCTCCATGCCTGCAGGTGGGTGAGTTTGGCGGTTCCGTTGTCGGCGAAGACGTCGACGCCGGTGCTGGAGGGGTCGGGGAAGATCTGGTCGGTGAGGACGACCTGTTCGCCGCGCGCGTTCTCGGCGTATACCTCGACGGAGGAGGTGTCGACGAGGACATGCAGGTGCAGGGGCTTGCCGTTGAGTGCGAGCGGGGCGTGTTCGGTACTGGAGAAGGTGGGGTCGAAGTCGGTCGCGCCCGAGGCGGTGCGGTCCAGGTAGACCTCGCCGGTGGTGGTGTCGTAGCCGATCCGGGTGCGCTGTCCGGCGCCGGTGCGGACGTCGAGGCCGAACTTGGTGGCGGTGCCTGGGGTGAGGTCGGCCTGGAGTTCGAGGGTGCTGCCGTGGATGCCGAGCGGGGTGGTGCCGTTGGTGGCGGTGGTCGCCGGGACGGTGGTGCCGGCGCCGTGGAGGGTTTTCAGTTGGCTGACCGGCTGCTGGACCAACTGGGTCTTGCCGTTCACGGTCCGCAGCGAGAGCTGGCGGGGGAAGGTGTCGGCGCTGCGCCAGGGGCTGGTGGGGATGCTTCCGCCGTAGTTCCAGCTGTTCATCCAGGCGATCATGACGCGTCGGCCGCGGGGGGCGTCATTGAAGGTGTTGGCGGCGTAGAAGTCCTGGCCGTAGTCGAGCCAGTGGGCGCGCTGGGTGGCGGACAGGGCCGGCTTGTCGGCGGCGGTGAACTGGTCGGCGAGGAGGTGTCCCCAGCCGGCGGTGTTGGCGTCGACGATCTGGAGCTGGACCTGCTTGCCCTTGTAGGCGCCGGTGTTGAAGGAGGCCCAGTCCAGGTTCTCGGAGTTGGCGCCGGTGGCGCTCTGCACGATCTTGCCGTCGACGAGGAGGTTGACGCCGGTCTCGTTGGAGTGGGGCTTTGTCTGGGTGTCGGAGAGGACGACCTGGTCGACGTTGATGTGGCCCCAGCCGCCCGTGTTGGCGTCCACGACCTTGATCTGCGCCTGCTTGCCCTGCAGGTCGGACAGGTCCCACGAGGCCCAGTTGAGGACCTCGCCGTTGGCGCCGGTGGCGGAGCGCACCACCTTGCCGTCGACGACGAGTTCGACGGCCGTGGGAGCGTCGTAGCTCGCGGCGTGGTAGCCGCCGCCGATGAGGAAGTCCAGGTATTTCTTGTCGATGGTGAAGGCCGGGGAGGTCAGGGTGCCCGTGGAGGCATCGCCGTTCAGGTAGCTGTTGACGAGCCCATTGCCGAGGTAACCGGTGACCCGTTGCTGGTTGGAGAGTGTTCCCTGCGCTGGTCCGGTGCCGAATGCGTCGCCGGTGGTGGTCCAGTCGCCGATGGGGCTGGTGTAGGTGCTGCCCTCGAAGTCGGCGAGGGTTTCGCCGGTCGGTGTCGGTTCGTCGCCCAGGATGGAGCCGGGCTGGTACGGGTGGTTGCCGCCGCCGACCTTGAAGTTGATGTAGTTGCTGGTCACGGCGAACGCGGGCGAGGTGAGCGTGCCGGTGGATGCGTCGCCGCCGTGGAAGCTGTTGGCGAGGTCCTTGCCGTCGAAGCCGGTGACCGGACCCTGGACGTCCACCGCGCCGGTCGCCGGCGCGGTGCCGAACGCGCTCCCGTCGGCCGTCCAGTCGCCGAAGGAGCCGGACTCGAAGTCCTGCAGCACGGTGCCGCTCGGCGGGGTGTAGGTGCCGCTGTCGTCGGCGGTGAACTTCTTTCCGTCGAAGTCTCCGACGAAGTACTGGGCACCGGAACCGCCCGCGATGGCACCGGGGTTGAGGTTGACCGCCAGCAGCCACTTGGTCTTCTTCGGGTTGCCGTCCACCGGCAGCGGGAACAGGTCCGGGCACTCCCACACCCCGCCGGTGGCGCCGGCCGGCCCGAAGTCGCTCAAGTGGGTCCACTTCTTGAGGTCGGGGGAGCTGTAGAAGGCGATCTTGTGCTGGTCGGAGAGGGCGACGGTCATCAGCCAGCTGTGGGTGGGGGCGTACCAGAAGACCTTCGGGTCACGGAAGTTGACGGAGTTCAGGTCGAGGACGGGGTTGCCGGAGTACTTGGTCCAGGTGGTGCCGCCGTCGGTGCTGTACGCCAGTGACTGCCGCTGGATACCGGTGGACTTCACCAGGCTGGTGTAGACGGCGACCAGCGGCGGGTTCTTCTTGGTCCCGAAGCCGGTGGTGTTGTTCTTGTCCAGCACCACACTGCCGGAGAAGACCATCTCGCTGTCGTCCTGCGGGATGGCGACCGGGAGCTGCTTCCAGTGGACGAGGTCGGTGCTGACGGCGTGTCCCCAGGAGATGTTGCCCCAGCTGTTGCCGGACGGGTTGTACTGGAAGAACAGGTGGTACTGGCCCTTGTACCAGATCAGGCCGTTGGGGTCGTTCATCCAGTTCTCGGCCGGGGTGAAGTGGAACTGGGGCCGGTACTTCTCGTGGTAGAGGGTGTCGGCGGCGGCCGGTGTGGCGGCGAGCAGGCCCAGCCCGGACAGGACGGTCAGGGCCGTGAGAAGTCTGCGGTGGGGACGGGTGGTTCTGGACATGGTGCTCCTCGTGCGGGAATCGGGTGGTGTGGCTTCTCCAGATGGACCAGGGCCTGTCCGATCGGCGGGGAGGAACACCGGACAGGCCCTGGCGGATTGGGCGCGGCTGGGCGCGGGAGAGGTCGGCTGAGGTGATTCCCTCGCCGTCCGTCAGTGCAGGTGCAGCAGGACCGTGGTGTCCGGGGGCAGCAGCCCGTCCTTGTCCAGCGGTCCTGACGCGATGAGGGGGCCGCCGACGTCGGGAAGCGGGATCGGCTGGTCGGAGAGGTTGACCGCGCACAGCAGGCTGTTGCCGCGTGCGAAGAGGAGGGTGCCGGCCGGGCTGTCCAGCCAGCGGAACTCCTCGCCCCGGAGGTCGGGGCTGGTGCGGCGCAGGCGCAGGGCGGAGCGGTACAGCTGGAGCATGGAGGTGGGGTCGGCCTGGTTGGCTTCGGCGGTATACGACTTCCAGTCCTCCGGCTGGGGGAGCCAGGGGGCGGCTCCGGAGGTGCTGAAGCCGAAGGGCTGGGTGTCGCCGGTCCAGGGGAGGGGGACGCGGCAGCCGTCGCGGCCTCGGACCGTGTGGCCGGAGCGTTCCCAGGTGGGGTCCTGAAGCGCCGACTCGGGGAGGTCTTCGACCTCGTACAAGCCGAGTTCCTCGCCCTGGTAGATGTACGCGCCTCCGGGCAGCGCCAGCATCAGCAGGGCTGCGGCTCGGGCTCGGCGGGTGCCGAGGGCGAGGTCGGTGGGGTGGCCCTGGTCGCGCATCGGGGTCGTCACACCGGTGTGGGCGCGGCCGTAGCGGGTGACATTGCGGGCCTCGTCGTGGTTGGAGAGGACCCAGGTGGCCGGGGCGCCGACCCTCGCCAGATCGGTGATCGTGCGGTCGATCACCTCCCTCAACTTGTCTGCCTCCAGGGCGCACTTGAGGAAGTCGAAGTTGAAGGCGGTGTGGAGTTCGTCGGGGCGGAGGTAGTCGGGCATGCGGCCGGGGCGGACGTGGGCCTCGGCGACGAAGACGCGGGGGTCCGGGTAGCTGTCGGCGATGGCGCGCCAGCTGCGGAAGATGTCGTGGACGCCGTCGCGGTCCCAGTGCGGGTGGTTCTCCTGGCCTTCGCGGGCGACGACGGAGAACTCCGTCAGGCCGAGGTCCGGGAGGGCCGGGTCCTTGACCATGCCGTGGGCGACGTCGATGCGGATGCCGTCGACGCCCAGGTCGAACCAGAAGCGCAGGACCGACGCGAACTCGGCCCGGACCTCGTCGTTGTCCCAGTTGAGGTCGGGCTGTTCGGGGGCGAAGAGGTGGAGGTACCACTGGCCGTCCGGCGTCCGGGTCCAGGTGGGGCCGCCGAAGGCCGCGTGCCAGTCGTTCGGGGGCAGGGACCCGTCCTCGCCCTTGCCCTCACGGAAGATGAACCGGTCTCGTTCCCGGGAGCCGTCTGGTGCCGCCAACGCCTCCTGGAACCAGGCATGTTGGTCGGAGACGTGGTTCGGGACGATGTCCAGGATCACTCGCAGGCCCAGCTCGTGGGCCTCGGTGATCAGCTTCCGGGCTTCGTCGAGGGTGCCGTAGGTGGGGTGGATGTCGCGGAAGTCGGAGACGTCGTAGCCGCCGTCGGCCAGCGGGGACGGGTACCAGGGGTTGATCCAGATCGCGTCGACACCGAGGTAGGCCAGGTACTGCAGGCGGGAGCGGAGGCCGGCGATGTCGCCGGTTCCGTCGCCGTCACCGTCCGCGAAGCTGCGTATGTAGACCTGGTAGATGACCGCGGAGCGCCACCAGGAACCGTTCGCGGCGTCGCTCGTGCGGGGCGGGTTGGTCATGTGGCTCGGTCCTGTCGGAGTACACAAAAGCGTGTGCCGGCTGTTGATCACTCGGGTTTCTCGCCCGGCTATCCCTTGGTCGCGCCGTCCGTGCCGCCGCGGACGAAGTGCCGCTGGAAGGCGAAGAACACCAGCGCCACGGGGATGGTCATGAGCAGGGCCGCCGCGAGCTTGATCGGGTACTGGTTGCCCTGGCCGAGCTGGCCGGAGACGAGGGAGGCGACTCCGGTGGTGAGGGTGTTCAGGTCCGGGCTCTGCCGGGACACGATGAAGTGCGGCAGTTCGTTCCACGATCCCTGGAAGGACAGGATGGTCAGGGTGATCAGGGCCGGCCGGGCCATCGGCAGCACGACAGACCAGAAGATCCGGAAGGTGCTCGCGCCGTCGATGCGGGCTGCTTCCTCGACGCTGATGGGGATCGACTCGAAGAACTGCTTCATGATGAACACCCCCGCGGCGTCGGCCAGGAGCGGGACGATCATGCCCGAGTAGGAGTCGTACATCCCCAGTTGGTTGAGGACGAGGAATTTCGGGATGAGCAGGACGACGCCGGGCACGGCCATGACCGCGATGACGGCGGCGAACAGTGCGCCCCGGCCGCGGAAGCGCAGCCGGGCCAGTGCGTATCCGGCGAGGGAGTCGAAGAAAACACGGCCCGCGGTGACGAACAGCGAGACGACGACGGAGTTCGCGAACCAGCGTGGGTAGTCCGCTTCGGCGAGCCGGCTGAAGGCCGCCGTCGTGAAATGTTGCGGCCACAGCGACAGCGGGTGGCTGGTGGCGTCCGCGTCGGTCTTGAAGCTCGTCGCGAGTTGGATGAGGAAGGGGTAGATGTAGAGCAGCGCGACGACGACGAGGGCGGTGTAGCCGAGCGCGCGAGTGAGGCCGCTGCCGTGGCGGGTGCGGTTGCCTGCGCGGCGTGCTGTGCGCTTGTCGCCAGTGTTCGCTGCGTTGTCTGCGTCGGCGAGCTTGTGCGGTGTGCTCATCGCGTGCCTCTGTTGTGGACGTCGGCTGTGACCGCCGGGGCGGCTGCGGTGGTAGGCGCGGTTGCGTCTCTTCCGGGTTGTACGGGGTGCGCCGTCGCGGCGGTCCTGGTCATCAGGTCGCCTCCGTGGTCGGGCCGGATCCGGAGCGGGCCGCTTTCGCCGCGCGCCGGGTGACGGCCTTGGCGCGGGCCTCGTCCTTGTCGCGCAGGACGAACTGCTGCAGGAGTGTCATCGCGACGATGATCGCGAAGAGGATGAAGGCGATGGCGCTGCCCTGTCCCCACTCGTTGTTGATGAACGAGGTCTGGTACGACAGGAACGCGGGAGTCAGCGTCGTCTTTCCCGGTTCGCCCGCGGTCATGACGTAGATCTGGTCGAAGACCTGCCAGGTGCCGTTGAGTCCGAGGGTCAAGACGAGGAAGAGGGTGGGCTTGAGCATGGGCAGGGAGACGTGTCGGAACCGCTGCCTGCGCCCGGTGCCGTCGATCTCGTCGGCCTCCTCGTCT